>DASZPW010000422.1:0-6059 GCA_035550155.1 Chitinophagaceae bacterium
ATCTGTTCAATATTCTGGATCACACTTTTTCCTTCGGCGCTTAATGCAGCAATTAATAACGCAACACCGGCACGAATATCCGGCGAACTCATCGTGATGCCACGCAGCGGTTGCTCTCTTTCCAAACCAATCACCACAGCACGATGCGGATCGCAAAGAACAATTCTTGCTCCCATGTCGATCAATTTATCTACAAAGAACAAACGGCTTTCAAACATTTTCTGATGAACCAACACAGAACCTTTGGCCTGTGTTGCGGTGACTAAAATAATACTGAGCAGATCGGGAGTAAATCCCGGCCAGGGATGATCATAAACGGTAAGCACAGAGCCATCAAGGAAAGTTTGTATCTCGTAAACATCTTGTTCGGGAATATGAATATCATCAGCGATAAAATTCATTTGAATACCGAGTTGCTGAAATTTTTCAGGAATGACACCAAGATGATCAATGCCCGCATTTTTGATGGTGAGATTACTTTGTGTCATTGCAGCCATTCCGATAAAAGAACCTACTTCGATCATATCTGGTAATAAACGATGTTCGGTGCCGCCGAGATAGGTTACACCTTCAATCGTCAATAGATTACTTCCAATGCCGCTGATCTTTGCTCCCATTTTATTGAGCATGCGGCAAAGCTGTTGTACATAAGGTTCACAAGCTGCATTGTAAATGGTTGTAATTCCCTTTGCCATCACTGATGCCATTACAATATTTGCAGTACCTGTCACCGATGGTTCATCCAATAACATATATGCCCCATGAAGATTGGGAGCTTCCAAATGAAAGAAACCATCTTCTTCATTGTAATTAAATGAAGCACCGAGTTTTTCAAATCCTGTAATATGCGTATCCAATCTTCTTCTCCCGATCTTATCACCGCCCGGTCTTGCAATATATGCTTTGCGAAATCTGGATAGCATCGGGCCGGCCAGCATCACAGATCCACGCAATCGTCCACTTTTTTTTCTGAATGTCTCGCTGCGCAAATAATCAAGGTTCACATCCGTGGCCTGGAAGATGCAGGTATCCCGTTGTGGTCGTTCTACTGTTACATTCATTTCTGCCAGCAATTCGATCAACAAATTCACATCGAGAATATCAGGAATATTATTGATAGTCACTTTTTCCGGAGTAAGTAATACAGCGCTGATCACCTGCAATGCTTCATTTTTGGCGCCTTGAGGAATGATCTCGCCGGATAATTTTTTTCCGCCTTTTACTTCGAATGAATGCATAGGAGCATGGGTGAGTGGTCAATAATTTTCTGAAAGTTAGTTAAAAAAAAAGCTGACAGGAAAATGCTGCCAGCTTAAATAAATTTTAAACTCTATGAAATTTATGTCAATATCTTTTCTTTTTATAACCACCGCCATTGCGATTATCATTTCTTCTTCCGCCGCCACCTCTTTGTTGAAACTTTCCTCTTTGTTTGCCGTATCCGCCTCTGTCCCGATTGTCCTGCTGAGGACGGAACGCTTTTACAAAAGGTGTATTTGTGAATGTAAGTTGATGATCCGTAATGTTGCCCAATTCACTTTGAATGGCATCATCATGCACCATTTCTTTATGCCAGTTGCTATAGGCAAGTTTCATATAATAAGCGACCGCATTAGCAAAGCCCAAACGTTTATCTGGATTTTCCTCCTGCAATGCTTTTTTAATCACCAGTTCCAGGTTTTTTCCAAGATGAGAATATCTTGGATGACGCTTTGGATAAGGAAGAATTTCCGGTTTTGCTTTTAATGTTTCCCTGGTAGGGATCGGGTAGGGAGATTTCACTTCCAACTTAAAATCCGAGATGAGAAATAAATGATCCCAGAGTTTATGGCGAAAATCTTCTACGTTTTTAAGATGTGGATTTAAAAAACCCATCAGCTCGATAACAGCTTGTGCATTGCGCTGACGACGTTCCGGATCTTCTATAGATAAAAGATGTTCGATCATTTTTTGTACATGACGCCCATATTCCCGCATCACGAGTTCATTTCTTGTAGTATTATATTCCATGAAAAATTATTGTACAGCAACAAATGTAGAAAAAGAGTTCTATAATTTAAAGAATGGTTTAAAAGAAAGGGGCCCCGAACCAGAGCCCCTTTTACAAGCCACCATCCTCTTCCACCTAAGAGGTCATTTAATGAAAAGTTGATTGACACAGGACAGCCGGCTCGTCACATCAGTCACCTTCAACCAATACGTTCCTTTCTGTAACACAGTTAACTGCCGGTAAGAAGATCCCGCCGCCTCTATTTCTTTTTGCATGATCTTTTGTCCTTGGGTATTAAATATCTGAACCATCAATTGTCCGGACTGAATATTATCAAATTTGATACCAACAATGCCTTCGGATGGATTCGGATATAAAGTAAATTGAGGTGAAGCTGATCTTTCCAGATCTGCATATTTTATTTCGCTGAATCGGGTATATCCATTGGAATAAACCTGTTTGATCCTGAAAAAATACCTGCCTCCTGCATTTTCTCCCATAACAAATAAATATTTATAATCTGTACTTGCCGGATTAACCGGTAAAGTACTTACCGAAGAGAAATGATACCCATCCTTGCTTACTTCCACTTCGTAATGATAACTGGAACTATGATCATCCAGTCCGATCCATTGTAATGCGGCCCGATCGGTGCCTCTTTTTGTCAATGTAAAATTCTGGATGTTCAACGGAAGAATAGTAGTAGGGCAATAACAATATTGCAATTGATAATTTACACTGCCTTGTGTAGATACAGAAAAAAGATAATCACCGCTACCGGTGACGGTTGCTCCTGCATTGATGGAATAGTTATAGGTTACAGAATCATGACCATAAAATTCCGCCAGGTCAACAGAATCGGTCAGCGTTATACAAATGCTGACGGAGCGCAAAACCGTGTCCGGCCCGATATTTACAAAATCAGGTCCTGAAAAAGGAACTCCGTCTGATGCTGCAAGGTCATACGGCCCGTAGTTAACAGAAATATTATTGGTCAAAGGAGAATTCAACCCCTGGCCGGTCAGTGTATCCTTTCTTTTATAGTTAATATTATAGGTAGCCGCTGCATTCACATTGTTTTCTAAAAACATAGTCACTCTCCCTGTAATGGTAAGACAAAGTTTCACACAAGTCACCATTCCGTTTTGCGGATCAAATTTTGGAAAACTGAATTGAGTGCTGTAATTGCCGCTGCCGGTACTCACAGTAGTGTCATAAGCCACTGCTCCTGATACAACGCCGCCGGGGCATTGTGCATTCAATTGCTGATTGTAGCATTGTAGCATAAAAGCAAACAACAAAAAGAAAAAGATCTTTGAGTAAGTGTTTATCATAGGTTGGAGCTTTGGTTTTTCACTTATAGATTAGCATATTAAAAGTAAGCTCCACTTATTTCACAAACAATTGGAAAAATGCTTGTCTGAATTACCGTTTATTCTTATTTATTCACAGAAAATATTCTTGCTGATTGCGCTGCGCAGAAAAGAAAACTGTTGTGATTTTATAAGTAAAAATTAGTGGTTAAAGAAGCGGGTTTTACAGAGATACTACGATGTTGGAACCACCATTTTTTTATTTTTTATTAAAGCTATTTTACCACGAAAATGATACAGGCAAAAATTACCTTTGCAGTTTTTACTGATGCGGATCGCAGTTAATACAAGATTTTTACTGAAAGAATACCTGGAAGGGTACGGTTATTTTATTTACGAAACGTTTCAGCGCATTGTTCGCAATCATCCGGAACATGAATTCATTTTCATTTTCGACAGGCCCTATGATGAAAAATTTGTTTTTGCAGAAAATATAAAACCGGTTGTGACGGGACCGCCTGCCCGTCATCCTTTATTATGGAAATTGTGGTACGATATCAAGATCCCTGCAGTGCTGAAAAAATACAAAGCCGAAGTGTTTGTATCCTGTGATGGATTCTGTTCTTTAGGCACAACCGTTCCTCAATGTATGGTACTGCATGATCTTTCTTTTCTTCACTATCCTGCATTCAATAAAAGAGCTCACACCATTTTTTATAAAAGATATACTCCGAAATTTTTGGAGAAAGCTAAAAGTGTTGCAACTGTTTCAGGATTTTCAAAAAAGGATATCCTGGATCATTATAAAAATATTCCCGCCTCAAAGATCGATGTGGTGTATAGCGGCGTAAAAGAAATCTTTCGACCTGTTGATGAACAGGAGAAAAATTCGATCAAAGAAAAATACAGTAACGGAAAAGAATTTTTCATTTATATAGGAGCTATTCATCCCAGGAAAAACCTGGAGAACCTGCTGAAAGCTTTTTCTGTTTTTAAAAAAAGGCAACAAAGCGGAATGAAGCTATTACTGACCGGAAGATTAGCATGGAAGTACGAGCCCTTTCTGGAAAAATTGAAAACGTATAAGTATCGTGATGATGTTGTAATGACTGGTTATCTTGATGACCTGGAATTAAGTAAGCTGTTGGGTTCGGCCTACGCTATGGTATATCCTTCATTGTTCGAAGGATTTGGTGTTCCTGTATTGGAAGCAATGCGTTGCGAAGTGCCGGTAATAACTTCTGCCAATTCATCGATGCAGGAAATTACCCATGATGCAGCATTGTATTGTGATCCTTCTAACTACAATGATATTGCTGATAAGATGATGCTTTTATACAAGGACGAGAACCTGAGAAAAAAATTGATCCAAAAAGGAAAAGAAGTTATTGACCGATTCAATTGGGAAAGGACTGCAGAAATACTCTGGCAAAGCATCCTGAAAGCGGTCGGGTGAATTCGGTTACCTTTGCAGACTTCAATAGTACAGTATGAATAAATCACGCATAACAATAGATGTGACATTGGATGAAAATCGTATGCCGCAGGCAATAGAATGGAATGCAGGAGACGCAAAAACTGATAAAGCGCAGCAGGCAAGGGCTATGATGCTGGCATTTTGGGACGCAGCAGAAAAAACATCGTTACGCATTGACCTGTGGACCAAAGAAATGATGGTGGATGAAATGGCTGATTTTTTTTATCAAACCTTAATGACGATGGCAGATACGTACAACAGGGCTACTCATTATGAGGACCAGGCAGAGGAGATGAAAAAATTTGCGATAGATTTTTATAATAAATTCCGGCATAAACAAATGCAGGAAAACAAAGCCTAAAAAATATTTTTATGAACCTTGAACAAAAAATAATGGCAGAGCTGAAAACAGCTATGTTGGCAAAAGACGAAAAAACTACACGTTCTTTGAGAGCAATCAAAGCAGCGATCATCCTCGCAAAAACGGCAGAAGGTGCAGGCGGAGAATTAAAGGAAGAAGATGAGGTCAAAATGCTTCAGAAAATGGTAAAGCAACGGAAAGATTCATTGGAAATTTATCAGCAACAGAATCGTGCTGACCTGGCACAAAAAGAACAGGAAGAAATTGAAGTGATAGAAAAATTTTTACCCAAACAACTTTCGGCAGAAGAATTGAAAGTAGAGATATCGAAGATCATACAACAAACCGGTGCTTCATCTCCCGCTGATATGGGAAAAGTGATGGGCGTCGCAACGAAACAATTAGCAGGAAAAGCAGATGGGAAAACAATTTCTTCTGTGGTAAAGGAGTTGTTAAATAAATAACAGCAGGCACGGAGCAGTAAAATTTACTACGGTTTGATGCGTTCCTGTTTTGTCCACCAACTCACAATTCTATGCTCCTTGATATTATTTTCGCTCTTGTAGTCATCATTGCAATGATCAGAGGCTATCAGCGGGGACTGATAGTGGGTATATTTTCTTTCGTGGCACTTATTGTCGGGCTGGCAGCTGCCATCAAACTTTCCACGGTAGTAGCAGGATATATCGGTAAGTCTGTAAAAATTTCGGAGCAATGGCTTCCGCTGATAGCATTTGCCCTGGTATTTTTAGTCGTAGTGTTGCTGGTTCACCTCGCTGCCCGCATCATTGAAAAAAGTGTGCAGATAGCAATGTTGGGCTGGTTGAATCGATTGGGAGGCATGCTGTTTTACATTGCATTGTATGTGACTATTTTCAGCGTTGTACTTTTTTATATGGAACAAATGAAACTTGTCCG
>DASZPW010000423.1:0-11688 GCA_035550155.1 Chitinophagaceae bacterium
TTTAAATACAACATAATTACACCAATGATTTTTAATGACCGGGTTGATGAGCAAGTAATCTTTCTGCACTCCTTATTGCAATATCTGTATTTTTGCAGCGCAAAAAATTGAAACGAAAACGATATCCCGCACTACCGGGCATTATATACGGGGATATTATTGTATTTAACGACCGATCAGTTATATCATGGCAAACAAATTGACTCAGAGGAAAATTCCTATTTCTGTTGCGTTAGATCCGACATTGGAAGCGGAAGACATCAAACCGGCATCCATTTCCAATAAAAACCGTTTGTTACTCATTGCAGCGTTGGCCGTGTTGATCGCCGCTGCGGTCAGTGTCATTGCAAAAGGGCTGATCTACCTGATCAATCTTTTCACACATATTTCTTTTTACGGCAATTTTTCTTTTTCATCTGTAAGCCCTGCAGATAATTATTTAGGTATTTGGGTGATCGTAATCCCGGTTATCGGCGGCCTCATTGTAGGATTGATGGCTTTGTATGGTTCCAAAGCTATCCGTGGGCACGGCATTCCGGAAGCGATGGAACAAATTCTCACCAATCAAAGTAAGATCAAACCTACCATCACTTATTTAAAACCGATATCATCTGCCATTTCCATTGGCACTGGTGGGCCATTCGGTGCAGAAGGTCCGATCATTGCAACCGGAGGAGCGCTGGGTTCCACTATTGGCCAGCTATTAAAGATCACGGCACACGAAAGAAAAATATTATTGACCGCAGGAGCTGCTGCAGGGATGTCGGCGATTTTCGGAAGTCCTATTGCTTCCATTTTTTTGGGAATTGAATTATTGCTTTTTGAATTTTCTCCCCGATCTATCATCCCGGTTAGTCTTGCCTGCATCACAGGCGCCGCAGGACATTATTTATTTTTCGGGCAGGCGCCGGTATTCGGAACAGGCCATGTGATCGAAACTCCGTCGAATATTGCGATTGCAGGTTACAGCGCAATCGGAATAGTGATCGGTCTGATTGCTGTGTTCATCACCCGGATCGTTTATTTTATTGAAGACATTTTTGAAAAACTTCCCGTTCACTGGATGTGGTGGCCGGCGATCGGCGGACTTTTTGTTGGCATCATCGGATATTTTGCACCACGTACTTTGGGTGTGGGATATAATAACATCACGGATGTACTTGCGCAAAGCTTGCCTCTGCAGGTAGTATTGTCATTGTGTATTTTTAAATTTATTTCATGGGCCATTGCTTTAGGCAGCGGCACTTCGGGAGGAACTTTAGCACCATTATTAACCATCGGCGGCGCCACGGGAGCTTTGTTAGGACAATTAGCGATCAATTTATTTCCTTCGGCAGGGATCACTATTCCATTAGCAGCTTTGGTGGGAATGTCGGCAATGTTTGCCGGAGCATCGAGAGCCTTTGTTACTTCCATCGTTTTTGCATTGGAGACAACCGGACAATCGAATGCGCTGGTTCCGTTGCTGGCCACCTGCAGCGCTTCGTATATCATTTCATTTTTCCTGATGGAAAATACAATCATGACAGAAAAAATTTCAAGAAAAGGTGTGAAAGCGCCGACTTCTTATGAACCGGATATCCTGGAAAAGATCAATGTGGAACAGGTGATGGAAAAAAACAGTCTTGTATTCAGCGCAGAAAATACCATTGAAGAAGCCATTAACTGGCTGGAGAAAGAGCCGGAGTACAAAGAAAATTATTTTATCATTTCCACTACGGAAGGAGAATATAAAGGCATTGTAAGCGCTTCCAATTTATTCAGCAAACATCACAATCCGCAAACGAGTATCGGGAATCTTGTCCGCAGAAAAAGTATTTCGGTGAATGAAGATGACAGTTTGCGAACTGCGGTGGAGTTAATGGCAAAAGAAAATGTGGATGTATTGCCGGTATTATCCCGTCAGGATAATTCCATTTCGGGAATACTTTCTTATAAAAATATTTTGTCCAGCTATAAACACAGCATCAACGAACATCAAAAAAATCACCCGGTGATCTCCTTAAAAAGAAGAAGTCTGAAGATCCTGATCCGCGGACAGCAAATAGTGAGAAATATTAAAGCAAAGAAAGAAGCATAAACAGGAAAAATACAATCCTCGGTGGAAATTCATAAGTTCAATTCACTATTGAAGTACATGTTTTATGAGTAACGAAAAAAAAAGTTTCTTTTTAAAACTGAACCCTCCCCGTTCTTCCTTCATGTTTGATATGACCAGCGAAGAACGAGCTATCATGGAGCAGCATGTTGCTTATTGGAAAACATTTGTTGACAACGGAACAGTGGTCGTTCTCGGGCCGGTGATGGATCCTAAAGGCGGTTATGGCATCGCAGTGGTACAGGTAGATTCTGATGAAGAACTGCAACAGATCATTTCAAAAGATCCTGCCAATGGATTGAACAGTTATGAAACTTATCCAATGAGAGCTGTAACAAAGTAAGAATAATGAAACTTGGGATCAACGTAACTTTTAAAAGTAATATTCATCATTCTGCCACCGGCAATTGCACATGGAACGTAGTGCCTTTTCCCTGTGTTGTTTCAAACCATATTTTTCCTTTGGCTTGCTCTACTATTCCTTTGCACATGGCTAATCCTAATCCCGTACCGGATGATTTAGTAGTAAAATTAGGCGTGAATATTTTGGATTGCATTTCTGCAGGAATACCTTCCCCGTTATCTTTTACACTTATCTGCACCATTTCGTCCTGTAGTTCTTCTTTTACTTCTATCCGGCAATGATCGCTGCCATTGCATGCTTCCAATGCATTGGCAAAGAGATTTGTGAACAACCGGTTCATCTGTGTTTTATCTGCATGAAGTAAAATTGGATCGTCCACCGGCTCCCAATTGATATCAACATTCGGATTGGTTCGATACAGATCCTTTAAAGACTCAATTACGTCGTGCAGGTCAAACAACTCCACATTCACATTCCCGATATTGGCAAACTGTGAAAAGTCTGCAGCGATCTTTGATAAATGATCGATCTGCTCCACTAATGTTTTAGCCACATTCCCCGAAAGTTCTTTCACATTGGGTTGATTGTTATCGATCGCTTTTTGCAAATATTGAATGCTCAGCTTCATTGGTGTCAATGGATTTTTTATTTCATGCGCCACCTGTCGTGCCATTTCTCTCCAAGCTCCTTCTCGTTCACTCTTGGCCAATGCCGTAGCACTTTCGCCGAGTTTTGCCACCATCTTATTGTATTCTTTTACCAACTCTCCTATTTCATCTTCACGATTCCAGACGATCTCTTCATTCTTCTGACCGAGATTTACTTCCCGCATTTTTTCACTGATGATGGAGAAAGAGCGGGTAATTCGATTCGTGATAAATAATGCGATCACACCAGCGATCAGGAAAATAAATGCATTCAGGTTGATGATCGCTACTAAGAAATTAGATATCTCCTGGTTCAGTTCCCGTTGAGAAGCGAAATATGGAATATTGAGATAGCCATACACATTCCCATCTTCATCCCGCACCGGAGCGTAAATGCTGAGATAAGAAAGATCAGCGATCTGTTCTTCCTGCACATGCTGTACCTGCCGCAAACGGCTGAGATGGTAAAAAGCGATTGGGTTCATCTTTGTACTCAACACTCCTTTACGGTAAACATTTGCTTCAGATGAAACTTTTAAATTTCCTTCGATGTCATACACGTTTACATCCACATCGTGAATATCAGAAACTTCATCGACCAGCTTTTGCAGATCAAAATTGCTTACCGTGTCATATATCTTCACTACATCATCAAACGTACTATGATCAGCCTGCTTTTTTTGCATTTCATTTACCATGATCTTCATAGTACGGCTGAGCTTATCGCTATTATTGCTGTTATAACGGCTTTTGAAAAATGAAAGCGTTACAATACCGATAACCAAAAAGGAAAACACGCTGATAAAAATGATCGTACTGTGTACCTGCATCCGTATATTGAGCTGAAATATTTTTTTGAATCCTTCCCGGTAATAAATATTTTTCAGCAGCACAGATATCAGTTGAACAAAAGCAACTAAAAAAAGGAAGGAGCAAAAAATATAGGAAAACAAAGTAATCGCCTCAATGATGGTATCCCGCTTGCGGGCCATCACTACCACTTTTTCATTACTGGCACGATACCATAATTCATCGTAATCCCCGTTAGTTCGCTTTTCATATTCCTGTTTTGGCACTTCTTCATCAGTAATGGTAGTTGCAAATGGATATTTATTGGAAGGTGAGACCAATCTCTTATTACTATAGATCGCATAAGAATAGATCGGGGAATTTTCCGCCTCACCCTGCTTGAGTTGTTTGAATAATTCGGGGAACAAAGCATCGCTGCTGTATTTTTTAGGATTGGAAATTATGAACAACGAACCGATCTTATTTCCCGCATCGTTGAACACTTCTCTTTTGGTAATGTAGGTGAACTGATCAAAAGATGTTTCATAATAATAGATATCCGGGATATTGGTTAGTTTGGATTGAGTGAGTATCGTATTCAGCCCTTCATACGTTGTGGGATCATCATTATTGATCCCGTTTCCAGAACTATCATATACATATAATTTGGTATCGTATTTATTCAGGTAGCCTCGGTAATTTTCGGTGATGATACTGTCGCGGAATTCTTTACCTTTTTCATTATCCAAAAAACGGTAAAAGTTATCGGATAAATAACTCTTATCCAGGTATTGTAATGCAATACTGAGCAGTCTTTCACTGGAAGGATCCGTTTGCTCCACCAGGCGGTCCGCATAAACTTTGCGTTTTTCCCATTCCACTTTTTTATTTTCCGAAAGCATGATGGCAGAAATGGAGCCGGAAAAAATAAAAATCCAAAATAGTATTCCTGCAATATTGATTCGAAAGCGATTCAGTAAAATGCCTTGCCAGTTTACCAGCCAGGTATAGATCAATAACCATAACAAAACCGGAAGGTAAAACAGCACGGTAGGATCGCCGGAGCGAAAAGTCAGGTACAGCAATCCTGCCAGGCCGATGCTGAAATACACGATCATTGTCCTTCCGGAAAATAATGGGAAAATGAGGCGGAATAAAAGTTGTGTGAAATAATAATAAGAAAAAGAAAGACAGGCCAGCACTACAAAGCCAACAACAGTGTATTCATTCAGACTAAAAAAATCTGTAACATCAAATGAGATCTTCGAATCGGCCACCATGCTGCGAATTACTGTTGCTAAAAGGAATGTGGAAAGTATCAGCATGCATAATGCGATCACACCTGTGGGCCATCGAAGTTTTGCAGGAAGCGTAGCTGCAAGATTTTCCCGATGCTGTAATTTGCTCCAGGCAAATATTATGATCCAGCAAAAAAATACTGCATTGATCAGCAGATCGCCAAGTGACCGCTGCACCATATTGGAACCATAAATGGAAGGATCGAATAATTCAAACTGCCGCAAATTGAAAACAGATGGGAAAAAATAGATCAGTAATCGCAATGCCAGTAATAAAACTGTCAATAAAATTATCGCTTTTAACGCACCATTCTTCCTGGCAACAGTTTCAGCCCGTACATGAAAAAAGATCAGCAAAAAAAGCAGGGCGCTAAACCTTAGCAGGATCGTCCATTTATCATTATAAGGTACAGCACCGGAAGCTTTCAGGTTTCGTTGCAGATAAAAAATTGTTTTACCACTGACTGTCCTTACGGGAAAATCTGTAGCTGCATCACTGATCATCACTCTTTTTGATGCAGTGCGGCTATAGGAAAAACGCTGCGGCAAATAATCCGTTTCAATAAAAAAATCAGATTCAACAGGGATCATCGCATAAATGAGCACATGATTGCTGATGCCGGGTAACGTCATCGTTCTTTTTACCATTAAATAATAGCCGTTGTCCAGGTGTTCCGGGTAATCGTTATCATCTAACTCATACGATTCGGGAGGAGGAAGGATGCGTTGCGTATTCCAAAACCTTGTTTCAGTTTCTCCAAAAATATTTTCTGAAATAATAAAGATGCCATAATTTTTTCCGGCAAGCTTGTCAAAATCGCTGAGCGATTCTTTATTTTCATACAATTGCCGGATAAGCGAAGTGTCCCTTAAAAAGTCAATAAAATCATGTTGCTGGCGATGAAGATACTTTTCCAGCAGCCTCACTTCTCTGCTTACTGAGGTTTTATTGGAATAAAGGGTATTGAATACAAGTGAAAGAATGAACAACGCTGCCGCCAGCAACAACAGGCCGTAATGTCTCAAAAAAATATTTATTAAGTTTTTTTTCAAAATTCTTTTTGCTGTTTGATCGAATTCCAGATAGCATCCATTTCTTCAAGGGTCATTTTATGAAGGTCTTTCCCTTGCTGTAATGCCTGCTTTTCCATTTGTGTAAATCGCTGAATGAATTTTTTATTGGTACGTTCCAGTGCATGATCAGCATCCAACTGCAAAAACCGTGCATAATTGACGAGCGAAAAGATCACATCGCCCAGTTCCTCTTCCGCATTGGTTTGATTTCCGGAAGCAACAGCCGATCGGAGTTCGTTCATCTCTTCTTCCACTTTTTCCCAAACCTGGTCTTTATTTTCCCATTCAAAACCCACCTGTTTTGCTTTTTCCTGCAGGCGCATCGCTTTTATCAATGATGGAAGTGATTTCGGAACACCACCCAGCACCGACTTCTTTCCTTCCTTTAATTTCAGATTTTCCCAATTCTTTTTTACATCTTCTTCATTGCTGACCTTCACATCGCCATACACATGTGGATGCCTTGCAATAAGCTTTTCGCAAATGCTATTGATAACTTCTTCAAGTGTGAATTGGTTTTGCTCGCTGCCAATCTTCGCATAAAAAACAATATGTAATAACAGGTCGCCCAATTCTTCCCTGATACCTTTCCAATCTTCCTCCGTGATGGATGCGGCGAGTTCATACGTTTCTTCAATGGTCAATTGCCTCAGTGATTGAATGGTTTGTTTTTTATCCCAGGGACATTTTTCCCTCAGATCATCCATAATAGAAACCAGCCTAAGAAAAGCATCGCTTGTTTTATTTTCCATACTCAAAATATTAAAAGGTTACTGCTGAAAAGATCACAAACAACACAAACAATAGCAACATCATTAATAAAGAGAACAATGCCAGGAACAGGAACTTAACAAATGTCTTGAACCTTTGCTGCCCGTAAAAATTCCGCATACCTTTATACAGGTAGAAAAACAAACCTATAAACAAAGCAGCAATGATGTAACCGGCAAAATCCCAATGAAACGATTTACCCAATGTACTGACGCCAAACACAACAAGGAGCAACAAGAAACTGAATACATAGAAATGAATCGTGAAAACGCCGTGATCCATAAAATAGAATTGTTTTCTCCGTACATACACCAATTTCAACAACAATGCGAACAAGGGTAATGAAATAAACAACATGTAGGGCAAACGATGTAACAGGCTTTCCCAGAATTCTTTTGTTGCTTCGTCCGGGTTCTCTTTAAACCGGATATTTAATTCGATCAATTTTTTGTTCACCCTGTGCATAAACCATCCATCTCTTTCAGAAGCCGGAAGCAGCTGTTGAAGAGAGTCATATTCTTCAGGAGTTTTGTACCTCGTATCAGCAATACTGAATCGTATTCCCCCGGTTTCTTCCTGTAACATATCTTTTACAGTTACAACACAGGACGTATCTTTTGCACAAAGCAATTTTTGTTTCAGATCAGAATTTGTGGTATCCTTTTCCAGCTTTTCTTCCAGGAATTTGATATACTCATTCCGGTCTTTTAGCGACACCGGTGTATCAACATTGGTTTTCAGCGACTGCTCCGGTTTGAACAAACTAAAAAACAATAAAAAAAAGATCGCTGAAGTAAATACATACATACGCACCGGGTGAAGGTATCTTACTCTTCTGCCATTAATGAATTCCCTGGATAAAAAACCCGGTCGAAAAACGAGGTCTTTGACTGTTTCAAAAAATTTGCTGTCGAAATGCGTGATGTCATAAAAGAAATGAAGCACCATGCTCCAGAATGTTTCCTTCGGTACGATGTTTTCCTGTCCACAAACATGACAATACCGGCCATAAACAGTAGCACCACAGTTCAGGCAATCCTTCTCTTTTCGTTGAGGAGCATGTGACACACTAAAATTTTTCTTAAAAATAAGCAGAAAAATACAAGCGGGTTTTCTTTTTCGTTACTGAACAATTCAACTACTTTTGATCCTGAAATACCATCAATCAATGAAAAATCTGTTCCTGTTTTTTTTGATCTCCATATCCACTACTTCATTCGCACAATATTATTATAAAGACCTTGTCAGTTCGGTAGAAGATAGCCGAACCATGAAAACATTTTTACTTAATAAAGTTATTTCAGTTACTGCAGCCGGATACGATGCCAATGGAGTAAAGACCAATGATTTTACAGAACATCGGGAAATTCTTCAAAACGGATCGATATTAAAAACAACCACCCGACGTGATTCAGATATCACGGTCAGTGTGTCCCGATTTGATGACCATGCAAGACTGCTGGAAGTAACAGACTCCAGCTCCGATCTTTTCAGCATCACAACCTATGCATATGATAATTCGGGGAAGATCGTTTCCATAAAAAATAGTACTAAAGACACGAGTGATGAGATCAATTCTACCGAAATACACTATTGGTGGTACAATGCGACAGGTCAGCCTGAACGAATGTTACAGGTGATCAATGGCACAGACAGTACGGTATTTAAATTTCATATTGACGAAGAAGGTAACGTGACCGATGAACAATCATTCAGAAACGGAAATGCCGGTGAAATGATCTATTATTATTATGATGATAAAAACAGGATGACGGATATTGTACGCTACAATGAACGTCTGAAAAAATTGTTGCCTGATTATATGTTTGAATACGATGAACAGGGTCATGTGCTGCAAAAACTGACTACATTATCCAACCAGAATTTAGGATACCTGATCTGGAGATATGCCTTTAGTGATAATGGTTTAAAGACCAAGGAAGCGCTTTACAACAAAGACAAAGTAATGACCGGGAAGATCGAATACACGTATACTTTTTCTGAGTAAGTATTGGAACGATCAATTTATTTGCTGATCGTTATCATCCAAAGCCCAGGTATTTTTTCGTTCCTTAGCAAAAAATAGTTATCACATAAGACGGTAACCCGGCATGATGCATAGAGCTTTTATATTAAAAAGCTGGGATGAACAAATCCATACATTCAAACATAATTTGTGGAAACTTCGCATTCGACCCACTAAAAAAGCCGTGCATGAGATCCGAGTAGCCATTAAAGAGATCAGGAGTTTCTTACGTTTGAAAAAAGCAGTCACCGGTATTCCCGTCAGCAAAGAATTTGACATCATAGACCTGTTATTCAAAACAACCGGACGACAAAGAGATTTTGAAATGAGTACATCTTTGTTATCAAGATATATTCAAAGGGAAAATATCAATGCCGTACATTTCAAAAAGATCCTGCAAGTGGATTGTCGCATTACCCGAAGATGGACAAAAGAAGCATCCCTGAACTTTGACGAAAATATTTTACAAATATTCACCCGTGAGATCCAGGCTGCTATCTCTCCATATACCGAAGACGAGTTAATCAGGAAAATCAAAATGCTCGTACATAAAATTCTGTTGAAAACCGCAAAACTTTCCGTGGATCTCAAAAAGAATGTACATGAGATCAGAAAGCTGCTTAAAGATCCCTATTATTGGATCACATCGGCGCCTGGAAATATCATGACTTCTGAATCCCGGATAACTGCATTTAAAAAGTTGTTGAACAGCCTTGGCGATTGGCAGGATCGGTTTATTTTTTTAAAAAAAATTTCCCGCTATAAAAAAGAATTTGCTGTAAAAAGTAATTCCGAATTTGTGACATTGAAAAAATTAGAAGAAACTGCAAAAAAAGAACAGGCAGATCTGTTTCATAAAATAAGAGCTAATCTTAAAGAGTTACTTGCTGAATAAAAAAGCGACTCAATTTATTGAATCGCTTTGTGCCCCAGACGGGAGTTGAACCCGTACAGGCCTTACGGCCCACAGGATTTTAAGTCCTGCGTGTCTACCAGTTCCACCACCGGGGCTGGAATCTGAAATGGATTTAAAAAAAATCCATCAGCGATGAACTGATGGATGCTGAGCGGAAGACGAGGTTCGAACCCGCGACCTCAACCTTGGCAAGGTTGCGCTCTACCAGCTGAGCTACTTCCGCATTTGTAACGCATAAAGAACTTGAGGGCTGCAAAAATAATGATTGAGCCCTTGTGAAAAAAATTTTACCCTTCTTATTTATACTTTGGCGTATAGAGAGTGCTTTCCTGAACATTCACATCCGGTTTGCTGACCCGCTTGGTATAAAGCATATAGCAGCCTCCTAAAAATAATGCAACAAAACATGCTACCTGAAGGTAAAAAAGGAACGCAGATGAAGAAACCCAACTATGAGTGAAATCTTTGTCCTGTACTTTTTGCAGTTCCTGTTGATATTCCTGTTGTTGGTCCATAGCTGTTATTTAATAGTGCAAAAATAAGGATTCGTTAAAAAAGTTCAGTCAGAATTTCCCACAATTTCCCGGAAATACTTTTTCTTCTTTACAAAATGCAACCAGGCGATGTTTTTCGGAAGGAAGCCGGAAACAGTCTTATTCTTTGTTTTTGGGAAAACACTTTTGTTTTGATACAATAACCACCATTTCAAAAAAGCAAGGTGTGCCCTGATGATGGCTACAAAATAGCCCCCATCTCCGGAGAGTAACCCTTTCCATGCAGATACTGCGTCAAGAAAACTTCGCACCGGCATCACCCATAATTTTTTAGACAACGGTAAATTCTTTGATAACATAATACGATTGTTCCTGAAGTTGAGATATGTTTTCAGAGAATTGTTTTTGGGTAATGTGCCCCCGCCAACGTGATGCACCACGGACGATGGACATGAATAAATTTTATAGCCGGCTAACTGTATCCGCCAACACAGATCAATTTCTTCCTGGTGGGCAAAAAAATATTCATCAAACCCGTTCACTTCATGAAAAACTTTTGCCCGGATAAAAAGTGCAGCGCCACTTGCCCAAAATATCGGCTCGGATTGATCGTATTGCCCATGATCCTCTTCGCAAACATCAAAAATCCTTCCTTTTGCAAAAGGATAGCCGTACTTGTCCAGCCAACCTCCGGCCGCTCCGGCATATTCAAATTGTTCCCGGTTATTATATGAAAGGATCTTAGGTTGACATGCAGCAATCGAAGTATCACTTTCCAGGAGCTCCTCCATTGGTTCCAGCCAGCGGATCTGTACTTCCACATCAGAATTCAATATCATGTAATAGTCTGATTCAATCTGTGCTAATGCTCTATTATTTCCTCCGGCAAAACCATAATTCTTATCTAACCGGATAATGCGTACGGAAGGATACTGCTTTTGAAGAAAATCAAGAGAATCGTCTGTGGATCCGTTATCGGCAACAATAACCTCAAAGTTTGGATATGATGAAGCTAAAACAGAAGGTAGAAATTTTTCAAGATAGTTTCTTCCGTTCCAGTTCAATATTACGACGGCAATTTTTGGCAATGCGGACAAGTGATAAAATATTTTTTCAAAAATAAGGCAAGCCGGTTTATCCTTGTTAAATTCGAAACATGTTTCAGCAATTATTTAACTGGAGAACAGCGCTGGCCTTTGTTGCTATCTGTA
>DASZPW010000424.1:0-6542 GCA_035550155.1 Chitinophagaceae bacterium
TTTCGGGGTATTTTTTTAAATGCTTCAATCAGGTACGGATAATTTTTTTGCGTCCTGAGACTGCCTACAGCTACTAATCTTAATTCGGAGCCTGACAAATTTTTTTTACTAAAAGAAAGAAAGAACTCATCTTCAATCGGGTTATATAAAACGCTGGACAAGCCTTTTAGTCCGACCCATTTATCAAAATCAAGAAGCACTTCTTTTGAAACTCCTATAATATGGTGGTTTTTTTTATAAGTGAATTTTTCAACGTAAAGAAAAAGCCGGTTATGTTTATATGTAGCATCACTGGAAATAGCATGTATGGTGTTAAAAACCTTAATGTCTTTTTTTACGGCAAGGCGAGTGATAATGTTTGACCAAAACAGATGTGAGTGAACGATCGAAATCTCGTTTTCCTCTATATATTTTCTGATAAATCTCTTTATCTTAAACAGGTTTTTGTAATATGCAAAATCAAGTATCGTGACTTTTGTAACACCTGTGAGTTCGGATAAAAGTGTATGTGGTTTATTTAATACAATCACGTGTTGCTCATAGAAAGGACTTAGTTCTTTAATAACTTGCTGCAACAACCGCTCAGCTCCACCCACGCCTAATGAATCAATAACATATAAAATTCGTTTCATCTAATTTTGAATGTATAAATCGTTTCTAAAGCCTTATTTAAGAATTTTAAAAATCATTTAGAAATAATAGCCAGCTCAAAATTATTAATACAATTGAATACATTTCTCAAGTCAGAATCTTATAGCTCATAATACTATTCTTAGCTCTCTTTGAAAAAATTCTTTAAATTAAATACAGTTTAAAGGCTCTGTAAATCCCTGGAATACTATATATAAATTTTGGCAAATTATTTAGTCGTTCAACCTTTCGTTGTTCTTTTTCAGGCAGTATTTTTAGTTCATCAATGCCTGCTGCAAAATCTTCCATCAGCTTTTGTCCTTGAAAGTTAACCAAAACATTATCAAAAAGAAAATCAAGAAAATTTCTTTTAACACCACTCCTTAAACATAAAAAATACTTATCGTCTAAAGAACTTTGCTTTAGTTTTTTGTAGATATATAGGCATGAATCAATTCTCTTTTTTAATAGAGCAACTGGTTTTTGGTCAGGATTATACAATCTATATTTGTATATCCAATCAGGTTGACTGTCCTTATTAAAATAAAAGCCAAGTTTAAGATTCATGAGCGATCGTATGTGTAATTCAACATCCTGAAATCTTGATAAGTTTTCATCAAAGCCATCCAATTCCTTAATAAAAGAACTTTTCCATAATGGCGATGCTGTTATCCAGGGTAATTTCATTTGAAGAAACTGTGCTAACATATCCTCCCCTTTTACTATATTCTTATTATCATCAATAATCACTCCTTCTCTTTCACTCCACCCTTTAAAAACCCAAAAATCATATAAGGGATTATTAACTGCGATTTTAACCCGGTTCTCTAAACACGTTTCTTTTAATTTATCATCGGAATCCAAAAAAATAATATACTCGCCTTTACTTTTTCCAATACCAATGTTTCTGCATGTATTCGCATTTTTAGGTTTACGATCCCGCCGATAAAGTTTAATTCTCGGATCGGCTTTGCAGTAGCTTTCAGCAATGTCTAATGTCCGGTCAGTGGATCCGTCATCTATTAACAAGCATTCCCAATCCGGGTATGTCTGTGACAGAACACTGTCAATAGTAAAACCCAATACACTTTCTCTATTATAAGTAGGAATAATAATCGAAACCATATATAGCAAACTTCCTGATTGCCCTTATAAACTTGTCAAAAATCTCCAATCCGAAGAACAAAGCAAAACATGATCTTTATTCCCGGAATATATCCTCGAAGTAAAATCAATTTTATTTTTTTTCAACAGGTCGCACAATTCAACAAATGTTTCTCTTTCCCCCGGCCTGTCATAATCATCTAAAATAATGCAGAAACTATTACTTAAATAATAAGGAATTAGATCAAGTATTTGCGATCTTGAATAATGAGGAGAACCAAAAGGAGCATCCAGTAAAATTAAATCAAATTTCTTTTCGGGGATTATGTCATTAATCTTCTTATACGAAAGTGTGTCGTAACCTTTATACTGTATAGTTTCGAGTTCGGCTAATTTTACATTGATTTCATATTCACTTTCAATTGTATTTTTAAAATACTTTTCCCATTGTTCATCATGCTCTATAGTTAGAGCAAAAGCATCCGTATAATAAGCAACATATTGATATATCATTTTAGAAGATTGCCCAAGGCCATATTCTAAAATACCGGAAGGCTTTACATCATTCAATACTTTGTAAAGAGTGTAAAGGAACGCATAATCTATTGCCCACCTCCCGGGAGAAAAACTTTTATTTTTGAGCCATTTACTATTTGTAATAGTACTATTAAAAATTTCTGCATAAAGAATTTCTTTCAAATAGCGATTATTTTCATGAATCAGGTTAAAAATATTCCAAAACTTTTTGAGCCCTTGTTTCATCGGACGTTTAATATTATAAGAGTTTAAATTCCGTTACTAAACAGCCCTGTTTTTCAGGAACAGTTCTGCCATTTTTATAAAAATCATGAAACTCCACATTGAATTTGGAAGCATTCGTTATCCAATCTGCTATTCCTATACTATTTTCACAGTACAGGTTTACATTATAAACTCCCTGGTTTAATAATAGTTTTTCGATATAAAAAGTGATTTTCCCTTTAGTAATATCAATTTTATCCTGATATATATTGGTGCTTAACCATGTTACACGGGTGTTCATCTGATCATTGATGCCAATATCTATCCTTGAAAATAAAGAAGGATCAGCATTATCGCCAGCTTCAAAAAAAACATTTATTTTTAATTGTTCCCCTACTTTAAATGTATCCTTTATCTTACCATTTGTGTCCTCATATTTTATATCAGTAAATCTAATCCAACCGTTTCCTTTTCTATTTTTCAGATCTTTTAATTTCACTTGAGAATAGAGTTCTTGATCATTAAGGTAACAGCTTATAGCCTCATTTATATTTCCCATATTAGATATCGTTCCTTCCCTCAGAACTATCCCTGACGTACAAAGACTCTTAATTGCCGCCATATTATGACTAACGAATAAAACGGTTCTCCCATCTTTCTTACTCACTTCATCCATTTTTCCCAGGCATTTTTTCTGAAATTCGGCATCCCCAACTGCCAGCACTTCATCAACCACCAATATTTCAGGTTCGAGATGCGCAGCAACAGCAAAAGCAAGTCGCACATACATTCCACTGCTATATCTTTTTACTGGAGTGTCTAAAAATTTTTCAACACCGGAAAAATCTACGATCTCATCAAACTTCCTTCGTATCTCATTCCTGCTCATCCCGAGTATTGCTCCATTCAAAAAAATGTTTTCTCTTCCGGTTAATTCGGGATGAAAGCCAGTACCCACTTCTAGTAATGAAGCTATTCTGCCATTTATTTCTATCCGCCCAGTAGTGGGTTCAGTAATTCTGCTAAGCACTTTCAATAAAGTACTTTTTCCGGCTCCATTACGCCCAATGATACCGATTGCTTCTCCCGGTTGTACTTCGAAATTGATATCTTTTAATGCCCAGAATTCCTCTCTCGTATGTAATGAATTAACTTTATTTTGAACCAGCTCTTTAGCTTTTTTAGCAATCACATCCCGTAAAGCAGTATATCTCATGCTTGATTCATGAGAAATAATGTATTTTTTCCCCATTCCCTCTACTTTAATGATAGGATCACTCATATCAGGTCAGCAAAATTCTTTTCCATTTTACGAAATTGATAAACTGATAACCAAAGAAAAAAAATAATTACCGCTAAAGAAATATAAAAAGTATAATGGAGCAAAGGATTTGGAGCATCTTCTACAATGCACCACCGAAATCCATCAATAACTCCTGCCATTGGGTTCATTGCATACAACCATTGCAATTTTTCAGGTATAACAGAGCTGCTGAATCCAACCGGTGAAATAAATAAACCAAACTGTACAATAAAAGGAATGATATAACGGAAGTCACGATATTTTACATTTAATGCCGTCAAATAAAGTCCCGGACCAATTGATGCAGCGAAAACCATAAGCCAAAAAAGTGGCATCAGAAAAATTTTTATTGGAGGGACATAGCTATAAAAAATAAATAACGCAAGGAGTATTACAAATGAAATAAGGAAATCAATGAAACTGGTAAAAACGGAACTGGCAGGAATTATAAGCCGGGGGAAATATACTTTGGTAATAAGCCTTTCATTACCGATAAGGCTAGTACTGCTTTCGGTAAGAGCATTTGAAAAAAATTGCCAGGGTAGCAAACCAGCAAATACGATTATCGCATAAGGAGCATTTCCTCCGGGTGGTAATTTCGCTATTCTGCCAAAAACAAAAGTAAATAAAATCATCGTCAGCAAAGGACGAATAATAGCCCACAATACGCCAAGAGTAGTTTGTTTATAACGAACTTTAATATCCCTCCAGCTCAAAATATAAAATAACTCTCTGTATCGCCAGAGATCTCTCCAATAATTTTTTTCGGCTTGACCGGCTTCAATAATTATTTTTGTTGCCATGGAATTTGTGTACTAATCAATTTCTAATTTCTGTATCACCCACTGTTTTTCTGCCGTTTTTCTGAAACACGTTAATTCTTATTTGTATTTTCTTATCTCATGCGCCACTTCAATAGATCTCCTCGTTTCTGATATGGGGAATCCGTTACCATTTAATATTTCTTCGTAAGATTTAGTATGCAATTCTGTAAAGCCTTCACTGAATTCAAATTCATGGCCGTCAATAGTCATAGAACGAAAAGTTCTTTTACCCGCTTTCTTAGCTTCTGCGGGTAATGAGTTTGAATCTATGCTCAAAAGCCAATTCACATTAGCCCGTTCCAGTTCCAAATAGCCGGAAGCTGTATCATCTGTATGCTGACTCACTTTGTTTGACTTCACATCTCCAAAGATCCACAACAGCATATCGAAAAAATGGATCCCGATATTGGTGGCAATACCACCACTTTTCTGAATATCCCCTTTCCAGCTCACATGATACCAATGACCCCTGGAAGTAATATATTTCAGATCAATATCAAATTTTTTTCCTGCTGGAGATTTCTGAACTTTTTCTCTTAATTCTATTATTGCCGGATGTAAGCGCAACTGAAGTATTGTGAATATGCTTCTGCCCGTTTCCCTTTCAATCTCTGCCAAACCATCCACATTCCACGGATTCAACACCAGCGGTTTTTCGCAGATCACATCGGCGCCAATACGTAATCCAAAGCGAATGTGTGCGTCATGCAAATAATTCGGAGAACACACAGTAAGGTAATCGATGCGAATTCCCTTTCTCTTTAGTTTTTCAAGATGGCGATCAAATCGCTCAAACTCCGTAAAAAAATCTGCTTCTGGAAAATAGCTGTCAAGAATCCCCACAGAGTCATTTTTATCCAATGCCGCTATTAAGTTATTGCCTGTATCTTTTATTGCTTTTAAATGCCTTGGAGCGATGTAACCACCCACTCCGATTATTGCAAAATTTTTCATTTGGTTATAATTATTATCCCAAAGAAATTTCCGGATAAATGAAGAATTATTTTCTACCTGATCTGATCAGATTTTTCAGATAGACTCCATACCCGCTTTTATCCAATTGTGCTGAAAGATCTAATAATTGCTTTTCCGTAATATAGCCCATCCTCCAGGCAATTTCTTCAATACAGCCGATCTTGGTACCTTGTCTTTTTTCGATCACTTTTACAAATTCTCCGGCATCACTCAACGAATCAAATGTTCCTGTATCTAACCAGGCCGTTCCTCTGTCTAAAACTGCAACTTTCAATTTTCCTTTTTGCAGATATATTTTGTTTACATCCGTGATCTCATATTCTCCCCGGGCTGACGGCTTTAATTCCTTCGCAATCTTCACAACTTCAGTATCATAAAAATATAAACCCGGCACTGCATAATTTGATTTAGGGTTCTTTGGTTTTTCTTCTATTGAAATTGCATTCCTGTTATCATCAAATTCCACTACGCCATATCGTTCGGGATCTGAAACTTCATATGCAAAAACATATCCTCCTTCTATATCAGTTAAAGAACGTAACTGGCGGCCCATACCGGCACCATAAAAAATATTGTCGC
Source organism: Chitinophagaceae bacterium (assembly GCA_035550155.1). Classification (GTDB taxonomy): domain Bacteria; phylum Bacteroidota; class Bacteroidia; order Chitinophagales; family Chitinophagaceae; genus UTBCD1. The sequence goes on from DASZPW010000424.1 coordinate 6,157, forward strand.
CCAGGACTAATGCAACTTTATCTTCCCCGATAAATTTTTCTCCGATCATAAAAGCCTGTGCCAATCCATTAGGAATCTCCTGCACTGCATATACAAAGTGACAACCTAATTGGCTTCCATCATTCAATAACCTTTTGAATTGAGGATTATCCTCTGGTGTAGTAATGATCAAAATTTCCTTTATACCTGCCATCATCAATGTGGACAAAGGATAATAGATCATTGGTTTGTCATAAACCGGCATCAGTTGCTTTGAAACCGCTTTCGTTATCGGATATAACCTGGTACCCGAACCGCCGGCCAAAATGATCCCTTTCATTTTATTTTGTTGCGTATTGAAGTTCGTAATACTTCATGTAATCTCCGCTGGTAACATGCTGAAGCCA
>DASZPW010000425.1:0-25583 GCA_035550155.1 Chitinophagaceae bacterium
TTTTGTTCGCTATCAACAGTGGTTCGGTCAGACGTAATTCTATTCGGCTTTAGTTCTTATCTTCAACATCAGTAATTCTATTGAGCTTCAGTTCCGGGCTGGACATTATAAAATCCCAGCACAGCAGCAAGCCCTGGACGTTAGGCGCAACTCTTTGGAGACAAAATGACTTCATACTAATTGAAAAAAATTAAGTTGAACAATCAAGAAAATGCTTAAAATAAATCAACTCAATAGCTACCTGATCCTTTTTGTACTTTTAATTACATCATCCTGCAAGCAAGAGAACAAAAATGAGTATTATCTACCCGCTGAATGGGAGACACAATCAGGAGTTATGGTAGGCGGACTTAATGACCGGGCTGCTTTTGAACTAGTAGTTCAGCTGAGTAGAGAAACTCAGGTTTATTGCAGAGTGGTGGATTCCTTGAAGGAGACTTATGCAAAAAAATTAACTGACGCAGGTGCTAATATGGATAGCATTCACTTGATTCCGTCACAGAAAGATTTCAGTTACGCAGAGCGGGATGGAATACTATTTATGCGTAATCAAAATGGACAAAAGCAGATTGTAAATTTTGAATGGAACTCTTATGGTTGGTATTTTGAACCAGTATTTAAAAATTTTCTAGAGCGGGATAAGCTAAATAGAAAATTATATACTTCTCTTCAAACTAATATTTTTAAATACCCCGTAATTAACTCATCAATGGTTAATGAAGGCGGAGCCATTGAAACAAATGGAAAGGGAACAATATTACAGGTAGAGTCGGTGAATATGCAGCGCAACCCCGGCATGACCAAGGAACAACAAGAAGCCGAATTAAAAAAAGTGCTAAATGCAAAGAAAATCATCTGGTTAAAAGAGGGAGCAGCAGAAGATCCGTTTGGCTGGGGAACATTAATCACAAAGAATTATTTCGGAATTGGTGTAAAAGGACACCTTGATGAGTTTTGCCGCTTTGTGAATGCAAATACCATCTTAATTTCATTTCCTGATTCAGCGGAAGCCGAACAAGACCCCGTGAAAAAAATCAACTTTGAACGAATGAAAGTGAACTACGAAATCTTAAAAAACTCGACAGACCAGGATGGCAATCCCTTCACCATTATCAAAATGCCTGTTCCTGAAATTGATTATATGACTTTTGCTTTAGACACAACAAATAAAAATGATGAAATAAAATTTCTTTCCCGACAAATTCTATCAGAACAAAAGTCATTTTCAATTGGCGACACCGTTCACTTTGTTCCATCAAGTAGCTATTTGAACTTTTTAATCACAAATAAAACTATCTATGAAGCCAAATACTGGGAAGAAGGCAAATCCGAAATTGCTAAAATAAAGGATGAAAAAGCGAAACAAATCTTAAAGAAATATTTTCCTGATATAAAAATTTTTCAGATAAGCACTCTTGAAACGAATCACAACGGCGGTGGACTGCATTGCTGGAGTATGCAAATACCTAATTAACTTTAAGCTGTAGAGCTTTCAAGTAGAGTATGCGCCTAACATTGGTATTGCCAATAGTGGGGCTGGACGAATCCCGGCATTCGCCGGGACAGGTGCCGCCGAGCAAAAGAATATAACATCAACTATATTAACTTTACTCATCTTCGGTTCCGGGCTAACGAATCACGGAATATCAGCACAGCAGAAAGCCCTGCCCGTTGGCTGCAACCGTGACCAGCAGTTCAAACATTAAAGGGGCAACAATTAAAATCCAATAATGGGACGACTATTCATACGACTCTGTCAAGTTGGTCGGAGTTATTTTATTTTTACAAAAATTTAAACATTATGCTTACCGACATTAACCCGAAACTACCAATGCGTGACAAATCCGTCACGAGGGAGTTCTATATAAATAAATTAGGTTTCCAGCAAATTGGAAATGACTATGACGGATATTTAATGGTTCAAAAGGACAACATTCAAATTCACTTTTTTGACTTTAAAGAACTTGATCCAAAAGAAAATTATGGACAAGTCTATATTCGCACAGACGATATTGCCAGTTTTTATCAGTCAATATTGGATAATAAATTTTGCATACATCCAGCAGGGCAACTGCAAACAAAACCATGGGGACAAAAGGAATTTGCAATCCTTGACCCTGACAACAATTTGCTGACCTTTGGGCAAAGCTTATAAGCAATTCATAAAAGATATTCTTCGCTGACAAAACCGGCTGCAGCCAACAGTCGGCTCCTATGTATATAGGCCTTAGAGAAGATTATATTTTTTAATTCATTTTTCTTTTGAAAGCAAGAGATAAATGAATGGTTGATTTTTCACTTACCTCTCACCTTCGCAAGATTTTTTTGTCCATAATAAAATTATTTTACTCTGCGCAACTACACAAGTTTTTTTTGTGTAGCGGATTTTTTATTATCCATTACCAGCATCCTATGAGTAGATATCCTGACCTCAGCGCCGGGACACTACAAGCTCCCGTAATTAAATAAATAATTGCTTTCCGCCTTAGGCGGAAAAAACAACCGGCTACAGCCTTTGCGTAGTCAATGACTCGCTGTTTGATTATTTCACGATGACACCGAATGTTTTGTAGTCCGGTTGCAATATCTAATTTGTTCAGGCAATGAATTTTTAAAAAATATTTTCTGTTCTATTTTACTACTGCTGTTTGATACGGTTCACCACTAAGCCACACATACCGAATGCGACTCAATAATTTTCTGGCTACTTTTACTATAGCTGCTTTTCCATTCTTTCCTTTTTTTATTTGCTCACTGTAATATAATGCCAATGCAGGATCGGTGCGTTTGGCTGTCCAGGCGCATTCTATTAAATCACTTCTTAGTTGCCGGTGTTTTCTCACAGTAATTCTTCCTTTCACCTCTCTTTCCCCACTGCTGTGCTCCATCGGTAACAAACCGATAAAACTATTGAGGTGATAAAAATTTTTGAATCGATTCATGTCTCCGATTTCTGTGATCAGTGCAGCAGCAGTTAACGGACCAATGCCTGTGACTGTCCTTAATAAGTAATAAAGCTTGTTATATTTTTTGCTGCGCATCAGTTTTCTTACGGCGTTGCCGATGCTTAAAAGTTCTTTGCGCAACAACTCCATTTCTGTAACCAGGTAATTTAAAGTAATTCGATTGCTGTAGTGTTCAAATTCCAGTTGCTTCAGCCAGCTGATGAAGTTGTGGCTCCAGTTGGCATTATCATACTGCGGGGGAACTTCGATGCCTTTATAATCTAAAAAACCTTTAATCCGATTTTTGCAGCGTACAAGGTCACTCCAGATCTTTTTTCTCTGTCTTACCAAATGCCGGTCAGCTTCCTGGTCTTCATAAGGTACATATATCGTTTTTAGCTGACCACTGCACAACGCCTGGCCAATCCCTCTTGCATCCCGGTAATCCGTTTTATACACCTCATCCTTTTGTGAACTTGGTATGTCAGCAGGATTGAGCACCAAACATTCGATACCGAATCCGGAAAATTTTCTGTGTATCCAATATCCAAATTTGCCACACTCATAGGCACACACATATTTTGCCTGCGGATAATGCTGCTGCAGGTAATGGTGCAAGGCCTGCGGCTGCGGTGGCTGATGAATGTTTCGAACATATTGATCATTCAAAAAAATGGCAGCATTCCAACTGCGCTTGTGTATGTCCAATCCAACATACACTACATGTTTTTCAAAACTTGCTGTAACTTTAGTCATGGCGTTTAGAGTTTTAATATTGTGAATAATATTTTTTGTAGCCTCCGAATTTATTTCAGAGTTCTACTTCTCTCTAAACGCCTTTTTATATTGCATGGGGGCTTTGCGCAAGTTGGGCTGACGAAACTCGCCCATCAGCATTTGTAATTCTAATCAACTTCAGTAATTTGGCCGTGATAAAAATTAATTTACGGCCAAGCCAGCGTGACGGAATTCTAATTCCCACCTGCACAAAGCTGTGAACGTCGTACGCTACCTTTATTAACTTTTAAATGCTTAAAAAAACTCAAAAATGAAAAGAACATTCTTAAGTTTATTTTTATTAGCCTTAATAAGCGTCTCCTACTCCCAAATACTATCTTTTGCCGAAATTCAAAAAGCCTCAGAATTTTCTGATACAAGCAAGTTTGAGTCATTTGCCAAACAAAAGGGGTTTATGCACACAAATACTAGACGTGCTATGGGGTATGTCTTTATTACAAAATGTAAAAATTCTATACAAGCCAAGGATGACAAGGGAAATATTCTAAAGGATTATCCTGAACTATCCTTCGTTGTTACTTATAAATATCCCGAAATAGATTATACAATTCGAGTAAAAAAAATATATGATGATATTATTAATGAAATGAAAAAATCAGGATTTCATAGCTCAGATGATTATAATTGGTCTTCAGACAAATATCCTTATCTGGTAATTAAAACATCTACTTCGGACGATTATGATAATCCGGGATTCTCAACATTTACAATAAGCCTTGAGAATCAAAAAGAATAATAAGGTAGCGTACAAAAGTTTGCCGCAAGGCTGGCGGATGGAATAACAATCGGTCCCGATAACTATCGGGATACTACTATCAACTGCTATAGGGCTTGACCGAATTCTTCTTCCACGCCGAGCGTACTCGCCGTTCATTTTATAAGCTCCGCCGCCAAAATAAAAATTTTATGTTGCAGAATTTCGGCTAAGCAACAGATAACAGGACCTGAAAGATCCACGCCGGGAATACAACATCAACGAAGCATCTTATAAAACTTTTCCAACTCTGCTGTCTCAGAAGATGAAAGAATTTCGTTGTTGTCATATTTTGTTTTCAGGAATAAGACTCTTTTGTGTTGCGGAAATTTTTCCAGTATGGCAGCGATGAGTTCTCCCTCCCTTGTACTTTTTTTATACAGCGGCGCCGGAGCAGGCAAAGGAGATTTATAGCGGGTAGGTTTTTTTAGTATGATGGCTTCGAGCGTAGAAAGTTTTGCAGCAGGAATATTTTTTACATTCACTGCTTTTTTATACAAGCCTTCCAATTGTTTCTTACTGAGTCCTCCTCTTTCTACGTACTGGTAAGAGAGGCTTTTAATAAATGCAGAGTCCGGATACGCGGCTAATGTCAGCTTCAGCACATCGCTGATCACATCTACATCCGGCTTTTTTCTGTCCATGATTTATTGTTGCGGGGCTGAAAGTAGGAAAAATTTTTTTTCAGGAAAAACCAAGCGCCGCATTATGGAGAAACAAGCCCTGTGCTATCCACCATATCTTCGTTTATGAGAACGCTGCAACAAATTGTTTCATATTGTATATTTATGTTCTATCTCATAGTTCATTAGCAAAAATGTATTAATGATCAAAATACTAAGAACGGATTCAGGTAATTCGGATTTCATCGAACTGGTGAAACAATTAGATGCTGATCTTGCTGAAAGAAATGGACAGGATCATTCGTTCTATTCGCAGTTCAATAAAATTGATTTGATCCGTCATGCAGTTGTAGCCTATGAAGAGGAACAACCCCTTGCCTGCGGCGCTATCAAAGAATTAACTCCCCAGATCATGGAAGTAAAACGCATGTACACCGTGCCGGCACACAGGGGAAAAGGGATCGCAGGAAAAGTGTTGCACGAATTGGAACAATGGGCCGCAGAATTATCGTACACAAAATGCATTTTGGAAACCGGTAAAAAGCAACCTGAAGCTATACAGTTGTATCAAAAGAGCGGCTATCACATTATTCCCAACTATGGACAATATGCAGGAATTGAAAATAGTGTTTGCTTTGAAAAACAAGTGAAACGTTAGAAGTAAATCAAGAATTATTAATAACTCAAGCCCTGGAAAACAATACAGCTCCTATTATTCCTGCAATTCCTTTTACCAGCATCAGCCCGTCAATAATAATTAAATAAAATAAAATTGGCCTGCGGCGATGCATGGAATACGCTACTGCAAACAATAATAAAAAGGGGATCAAATTGACCAGGTAACGGGGAATGCTGAATGACAATTCAAAAGCAAAGATGCTGAAGGCAATCAATCCGATAATGATCAGCGGCAGTAAGATCATAAAAATGGTTTTTCGTAAACCTACCCGCACTACAAAAGTTTTGAGATCCCTGTTGGCATCATCGGCGTAATCTTTTATATCGAACATGATGGCTAAAACGGAAATGTACATCCAGTTTTTTACGAACAGCCAGAATACCAGGAAGCTGAAAGAATAATGCAGATCATTCTGCCATTGATGAAACATCGGCGGGTAAATGGTAACGGCTCCTGCCCAAACAAAACCAACCACAAAAGGCTTTACCCATCCTGTTTTTCGCAGGTTGATTGCAAATACCGGGAAGAATGAATTACCATAATATAATAACGCCACAACCGGAACCGATAGCAGCATCAGCCATTCCGAGAGATGTAAAGAAAAAATATGATGATATTCCAGTACTGCCAGGTCAAGTGCACATACCATGGAGACGAACAAAAAAAACGATTGTGTAATGTTCAATAAGCGATCATTACGTTGGTACCATTCTGTTCTCCTGTTATAATAATTATATTTTTTGGGAGGCGTCAATTTGATCTTCTTTTCTCCAAAGGCAATCCGGAAACTGATCTCTCCCATATAAGCATACGTATAGTAAACGATCGTAGCTGAAGTGATCAATAGATAAAATACAAATTTATTCAGGCCGATAGATTGCTGCAGTGACGATTCGATGGCAAGCGATAAGGCACATACCGCATAAAAGTAATTGCCAAAAAAGATGAATTCAATGATCCTTTTTTTCAAAAAAAATTTATGCTTTTTCACAAAATATAAATTAATAAAAGCCTTCGATACACATTATTGAAAAAAAATCAGAAGCAGTACAACTCAGAAGCCGGTTCCTCCAAAATTTCCTCAATCCCTTATCTTTGCCATGTTCCGACAGCTAACGGGACGTAAATTATAATTTCCAAATCATAAATAATAATGGCAGATATTTTTGAACGATTACTGAAACATTATGGGCCGATCGGACAACACCGGAAAAGGGCACATGGTTATTTTGCATTTCCAAAATTAGAGGGTGAGATCGGCAGCCGCATGACATTCCGCGGAAAAGAAATGATCGTATGGAGCCTGAACAATTATTTAGGCCTCGCCAATCATCCTGAAGTACGCAAGACAGATGCTGAAGCTGCAGCAAAATACGGTTTGGCATTGCCGATGGGTGCCCGTATGATGAGCGGCAACACGGATCTTCATGAACAGCTGGAAAGAGAACTGGCAGCTTTTGAGAAAAAAGAAGATTGCATTTTACTGAATTACGGATACCAGGGCATGGTGAGTCTTATTGATGTATTGTGCAGCCGTCATGATGTGATAGTATATGATGGCGAAAGCCATGCATGCATCATCGATGGTTTGCGTTTACATGCCGGACATCGTTATGTTTTCAAACATAATGATATTGAGGATTGCGAAAAACAATTGCAACGGGCCACGGCTTTGATCGAAAAACAAAATGCCGGCGGCATTCTCCTCATAACTGAAGGAGTATTTGGAATGGCAGGCGACCAGGGTAAGCTGAAAGAAATTGCTGCGCTGAAAAAGAAACCTGCCTCGCCGGCAGGCGGGTATGAATTCAGATTATTGGTTGACGATGCACATGGTTTTGGTACACTGGGAAAAACCGGAGCAGGAGCCGGTGAAGAACAAGATTGCCAGGAGGAGATCGACCTCTATTTTTCTACGTTTGCAAAATCAATGGCATCGATCGGCGCATTCATTGCCGGGCAGCACGATATCATTGATTATATCCGTTACAATATTCGTTCACAGATCTTCGCTAAGAGCTTGCCGATGCCATTGGTAGCAGGCAATCTCAAACGTTTGGAATTGCTCCGCAATCATCCCGAACTGAAAGAAAAACTTTGGGCCAATGCATTGAAATTGCAAAATGGCCTGAAAGAAAGAGGATTTGATATCGGCAATACTGATTCGGTAGTGACTCCTGTGTATATGAAAGGCGATGTGCCGGAAGCAACAGCGATGGTGATGGATCTTCGTGAGAACTATGGCATCTTCGCTTCTATCGTTGTGTATCCTGTAATTCCGAAAGGACACATCATCTATCGCCTCATCCCTTCGGCTGTACACTCGGATGAAGATATTGAACTGACATTAAAAGCATTTTCAGCCACTAAGAAAAAATTAGATGCGGGTGAATATAAAGTGGAGGCCATTCCTGATATGGCGGAAGTAAGCGGCAAGCGGTTTGAATACATGCTGAACAAACCGAAAAACAAATAATTTTTTGAATTAAGAAAATAAAAAAGCTCTGAATATAAACTCAGAGCTTTTTTGTTTGTTGCTATTTCTATGATATAATTTTACCCTTTGAAGTACTATAAAAAAGAACCCCCGATGAAAATCGGGGGGCCCTAATCAAAAACCATTAACCATTAAACCTTATCCTATGAAAATTCATGGCTAATATCGTAATAATTTTTTAATACAAACAATACATTTCAATTTTTTTACAGAAACCTGTGAAAACATTATTTTGGCCATAAATAATTGATTTGCCTCAACCTGTAATCGGTTCAGGCAATCGTTTGCGTAAAAAATATTTTTAACACCGGCTGGTTTTGCCAGCTTTGGGATGCAGCATTTTGTATGAAAAAAACAGTCGTAGCGATCACGGGAGCCAGCGGTTCCCTCTATGCGAAGGTCCTATTGGATAAACTGACGCAATTAAAAGATCAATGGAATGAGTTATCTGTGGTGATGACTGAAAATGCCCGTGAAGTATGGAAAACGGAATTAGAAAATGATTCGTTCAAAAATTATCCGGCAAGATTTTATTCCCCACAGGATTTCATGGCGCCGTTTGCTTCAGGTTCGGGACAATATGATACCATGTTGATCGTCCCCTGCTCGATGGGAACATTGGGCCGCATCGCATCAGGAGTTTCCAATGATCTCATTTCAAGAGCTGCTGATGTGATATTGAAAGAAAGAAGAAAACTTGTTTGCGTAGTTCGGGAAACGCCTTATAATTTGATCCATATCCGAAATATGGAAACAATCACTTTGGCCGGTGGCATTATTTGTCCTGCCACTCCATCTTTTTACAGTAAACCCAAAACTCTCGAAGAAGCTGCTGCCACAGTTATCGACCGGGTATTAGACATTGCCGGTTATTCTATTTCCACTTTTCGCTGGGGAAAATAAAAGGCCCCGTAATGGAGCCCTTTTACAGATCATCGCTAAAAAAATGTTTATTTCTTTTTATGGTCTTTAAATGGTTTTACCTGCAACGAGAATAATATTCCGGCGCTATTTAACTGCATTTTGCCGAAACCAATACCATTAACAGGAATTTTCAGATAAGGTTCAGCAGCTACTGAAACGGATCTGCTAAGGTTACGCTGATACCCCGCGGAAAGAGTGAAGACCGAAAAATAATGTTTGTTCTTATTATTATAGGTCACTTCTCTATTTGTAGTTTGCCCGGAAGGAAGTTTGGAAATGTAATTATAAGTTTCCCGCTTCATCAGGTAGGACGACACTCCGGCAGTTCCGAATATTGAATGCTGCGTGGAATGGGAAAAATTATAACTCAACAACAACGGGATCTCAAAAACCCGGCAATCAGCATCTACTTTATCCAAATAAGGATAATATGTCCAGAAATTATAAGAAGGATGATACTCATCTGCTGATGCAGAGTACACTTTCCGTACGGAATAAAATCCGGTTCTCAAACTAAATTTATCATGAAATGAATATCCAAGCCCGATGCCATAAACCGGTTTCAATTTCCCTATACTATAGGTGCCTGCTGCACTCACATCAGGTCCTGCTGACAGTGAAAGAAAAAAATAATTGCTCTTTTTATTTTTAGCGCCCTGCTTTTTCGTATCAGCTGTTGCAGCAGTTGCTGGAGTGATATCTTTCTTATCTACACGCTCCTGTTTTTTGTCTGTCATTGTTTCTGAAGACCGGTCTTTAGTGATTGTCTCTGTGATCACCTGGGAATTATTTTTACCAGAAGCGTTATTGTCAGCCGGCACCACTGAATTTTGTACCGTGTTATTGCCGGAATTATCCCGGGAAAGATCGCTGCTTGTTTCAGCTCCCGACACATTATCAGGAATATTGTTCACCACAGACCGCTGGTTCTTGTCTGAATTTTTATTTTTTGTTGAAGTGGAATTTGTACGAACCGTTTTTTTCAGCCGGTCATTAATCATACTCACCATATTTTCCGTGTATTTATTGCGATCGAAAACGACAGGCTTATTCTCCTCTTTTTTCTGTTGTTTTGAGATGTTGTGATCGCTATTGACGGAATCAGAAGATTGAACTGTGATCGATACTTTATTTTTATCAGAAATATTTTGATCATTATTAATCGTTGGCGCAACGCTGATCTGCTGATCGTTTTTATCAGTGGTGCTGACCGTTTTATCGGAATGCCCACGGCCCCCCAGGAAAAACCAGGCACCGCTACCTAGTAACATGAATAGCAGGATGAGGAATATGATCCTTCTCCTGTCATCCTTTTTCTGGGGCAGATGCTTGTCAAGCAGTTGTTCCATCTTTTCCCATGCTTTTTCATCGTATGCCGGATGATGATGGTCTGCTGCTTCCCTGATCTTTTTATCAAAATTTTCAAACTGCATTCCTGCTTAATTCAATTTGGTTTTTTTTAAATAATATTTTCTGCAATTGCTTTCTTGCTTTTGAAAGATTGGATTTTGATGTTCCCGTGGAAATTTCCAGTTTCTCAGCAATTTCATCATGACTCAAACCCTCGATCACAAAAAGATTAAATACCGTCCGGTATGCAGGAGAAAGATCCTGAATGGCCCGGATGATCTCCTCGTATGATAATTTATCTACCGCATCTTCGCTTTCTGCAGTTACCTGGTATACTACATCGTCCAGGTCCGACACCACCTGGTGTTTTTTATTTTTTCGGAAATGGTCAATAGCAGTATATACCATGATCTTGCGCAACCATCCTTTAAAAGAACTGACCACGTCTGCATAGGCCGGTTTGTAATGATGTATTTCCCTGAAAACTTTGAGAAATCCATCGTTAAGAATTTCTACCGCATCTTCCTGGTTATTGGTGTATCGGTCACAGATAGCCATAGCATATCCGTAGAAAGAACTGTATAATATTTTTTGGCTCTCTCTGCTGTTCAGGGCGCAGGCCCCAACATGATACGTAAGTTCCTCAGCCGATAACAATGCCGTAAATCATTTCGCTTATAAATCGGTATGCTGGTAAAAAAGGTTGCCCTTTCGGACTTTTAAATTACCAATTATTTTCTGAGGTTTTGTTCCCGGGGCGGTTGAGTTACAAGAACGGTCAAAAGTGACGGAATTACAGGGCGCTACGGGTTTCCTTGCGGTAGGCAATATATAAAAGAAATAACATGAGAGCCCCGGTGATCCAGATAAAAAAATTAGATAGCAGGGCCGTCCTGACCGGAGTGTAAAACAAAATGGCTCCCGCCATAATAGTAGTTCCGAAAGATAGGCCGATGGCCCGTTCCGTTTTGCCTTTCAAAGATTGGATCAGTAAAGCTGTGGTAGATGGGATGCTGGACTGAAGTAACCCGATCCCAATACAAAACAATAGGATCTCATTCCTGAAAAAAGTCAGTAACGGGGTGGCAAAGCCCAGGGCTAAAAAAGTGTACAGGCGCCAGCCAATTCGATCTGCTATCCAGCCACCGGCGATCTTTCCAATAAAAGCAGCGGCAGCAATTGCGATCAACCAGCCATAATTATTTTGATGGATCAGTTGAAAAACATCCCATACAACAGAACGAAGAGAAATGATCGTCAGTAGTAAAATCATTACCAGGTCATGCTGATCCAGCTGAAATTTTTTATTGGAAGTCGTGTCCTGGCCGGGCACTGCATATAATTTATGACTCCTGATAGAAAGAAAGACAAGAGATACCAGGATTAAAATAGCTGCACTGATCAACCAGTAAGACACAAAAATTTTTTCATAAGCAACATATCCTCCGGCAATGAGCCCCGCCACTCCCGGCGCTGCGAATAAGCCGATATTCATTGCTTTGTTTTTTTTGGCACAAATAGTACCGCCGGCTACATGATACATTGCCGAGGCGACACCGGCCAACACGATTGATAGCTGTGGGATCAATGAAAAAAATATCAGCGCCGCAATATTTAAGCCGTACGCAATCAGCAGCATGTTCTTCGGGTTCCTGATCTTTTCCAGTAATAACGCCACCGGATATTGTCCGCCAAATGCTAATAAGTTATAAATAAATAAACCCAAGCTGATCTGAAGCATGTCTGCCCGTACCTGCACAAGACTCCCTAAAAAATAACCGGCGATCATGTCATTCAATCCATGGCCGGCTCCAAGTAACAATATAATTACTGTATTGTTTTTTATAGCGCTCATTAAAACAAAATGATCAGGTATAAGAAAAGGTAACTAACTATGTTCATTACCAGCGTAACGAGCCATAATCTTGCTCTGGGCATTTTTGTATACAAGAGCATCATGAGCAAACCTTCTATCACAATGGTAATAGCAAAAAATATGAACCATTGCCCTAACGAAGATATTTTTTCATTGAAAAAATTTTGGGAGAGAATTACATACCCGGCAATTGTGGAACATATGTTTACGCATGCCGAATGAATGAATGACTTCCAGAAATTATTGATCTTGAAAATCAGCATTACAACAGATTCTAAAAGGATCACCACCAGCAGGATGAGCAGCAAAATCAAAAACACATCACTGACGGAACCTATACCGGCATCTGATAAAAAAAATTTCATAAAAATTTATTTTTAATGATATAATAAAACTGAAGCATGATCAATATCCCAATCCGTAGTCTTTGAACAATAATATTAAAATTGCGTAACTCACCAGGTTCATGACCACAGTTGCCAGCCATACTTTTTCCCGGGGTTTCTTTTTGGTAAGCAGGATCAAAAGAAATCCTTCAACCACTACTGTGATCGCAAAAACAAAGATCCAATGAAGCAATAAACCTGAAGTAGTGAACTGATTTCCTACCTGGCGGATCAAGGGCAGTGCTATATACCCCACGCCTAGTGATGCAAGATTGACCATCAGGGAATATAAGAATGCTTTACCAGCTTTTTCAATTTTGAATAGGATGAGTACCACTCCTTCCAGGACAATGGTTACCGCCATGAATAAAATAAGGATGGAAACTACGAGGAAAGCTCCCCCGGCGTCAAGCAGGAATGATCCCATAGAACAGTTGTTTAAATAAAAATAAGTAAAAAAAATTATAGGCCCTGCTATCGAACTACTTCAATTGTTCCCGGGTAGCAGGAACAATTTTGCGATCAAATGCAAATGAAAATGTTCGATAAAAATTATGCAGTTCTATTTCTTTAGGTGAATCGCCCCTGAACGTCCAATAAATTCAGGTTGAAGAATTCAATATCCTGTTATTTGATCGCTGAAAGCTGTATTTCGCAATTGATCCTCACTTCTTCTCCTACCAATAAACTTCCCGCTTCGGTGATCACATTCCATTTCAAACCAAAATCTTTCCTATTGACACTTCCCGTAATGACAAAACCTGCTTTGTTATTTCCCCAGGGATCTTTCACTACTCCCGCAAATTCCACATCCAGTTCAATATTTTTTGTAATATCCCGGATGGTCAGATCACCAAATAATTTGTAATTGCCTTTATCATCCAGTTTCTGGTAACGGGTAGCAATGAATTTCAATGTAGGATGATTTTCAACATCGAAAAAATCACTACTCTTAATATGCTTATCCCGTTCCGGGTTCCCGGTAAATACAGAAGCAGTATCGGCAGTGAAACTGATCCTGGCTGTCATAAAATCATCTTCTTCTGTTTCCACTGAAGTATCAAAGCTGCTGAACCCGCCGGTAATGGTTGTGATCATTAGGTGTTTTACCTTGAACTGGATCTGTGAATGTGCTTTGTCCAGTGCCCATTTTTTTATTGCCATGCTGATATTTTTTGATAGAACAAAGTTAAAGGACAATTGCTCTGCCATCAAATCATTGATCTGTCAAAAAAAGCTGAAACAAAAAACAGGATCACTAAGAAATATATTTCACAATACTCATCAGGATCACGGCAAGGACTAAAAGAAAAGCGGCAAAATTGTTAGCACTGAAAATTTTTTTCCGAAGTCCCATTAATTGTTGAGATTGCTCCGCAGATGGAACGCCGCCAGCCTGTGCAATGTTTTTTCCCAACTGGTTAATTTTATTTACGGTTGGCCTTGTCACTAACAAACCTTCCAGGTAAGCAATAATGGCGAAACCGCCACCGGCACTCAATATAATTCCATAGGTTGAAGACATCCACTCGCTTTGAAATCCAGCTGATAATTTCCAGAGTAATAGGATGCCGCAAAGAACATTTAATGTTGCAGCAATGGTCATGACAGCAGGAAGTTTGTTCGTCTTTGCCAGTTGTTGCATAAATTTTCCGCCGTCCGGTCCAAGGGCACGAACAGCCGGCGCAATAAATGCGGCAAGATAAATTGTGGCGCCTGCCCAAAAAACGCCAGTACATATGTGCAATAACCGTAAAATGATGAGGTAAGTCTGATCAGACATCGTAGTTAATTTTGGTCATGCTAAAATTAGAATAATTTTTAATAAGAAGGATTCTAATAGGAAAATCAGAATTTATTGACGTTAATGTATTACACTTTCGGGCGGTATTTATTTTTTCGTTTTCCTCGTTTCATCGATGATATCTAACAGGCCACCGGAAAATTTATCGTCCATCAATTGCCAGAACATGATGCCACCTAATTTTCGTTTCATCGCATATTTTGTTTTCAATGCAATGGAAACGCTATCGTCATAGGTCAATAAAACTTTTCTTTCCGCATTGAATGCATAAGGAGCTTCTGCTACCGGGTCCCAATGCTGAACAAAGCCATTAGCAACTGTGATCGTATCGTACAAATGAGAATAAGAGATACCATGATAAAAAGATGCCGAATCATATAATCCGTTATTGGCTGTATCCATCAACTTAAACATTCGGGCATAAAATGCTGCGCCGATAATAATTTTTTTGGAAGGAACGCCTTTTTGGATCAACTTATTAACTGCGTTATCGGTCGATTGCTTTTGTTCCGGAGTGGAATATAATGGCGTATGATGACCGCTAAGAGTGCTAAATCCATTTACGAGGTCATAACTCATAATATTTACCTTATCTACTACCCTCATTACTTTTTTCCAATCGATGGAAGAGTCAATAAATTCATCAAAACCTCCCGCTGCAAAACTGATCTCATATTTCTTTCCCAGCTTTTTGCGCAATGCCCGGATCAATAATGTAAAATTGTTTTTATCATCAGGGGAATAAGCATGACCGGGAAAACCTTTTATCGCAGGGTATTCCCAATCCAGGTCAATTCCATCAGCATGAAAATATTTTATCAGGTTTTTTGCAGAATTAGCAAATTCTTTTCTTCCTGTATCTGAAGAAAATACACTGGAACAATCTTTGCAACCGCCCCAACCTCCCATGGATAAAATGATCTTCAGATAAGGATATTTTTCCTTGAATGAAACCATTTTTTGGATCCGCAATGTATCAACCGCATTTGCCACTGATAATTTATTTCCGTTCAAATGGCAAAAGCTGAAAATAAGATGCGTCATTTTTCCGACCGGAAAACTATCCAATGCAGATGTTCTTCCGGCGAAATAGCCGATAACATTGATATGATTACTTTTTTGAGCAACGGCAAAACTGAAACTACACAACGCAAAGAAAAAGCTGATAAGAAATCTTGACATTTTTACCCTAATATTAAAAAAGCAGCAATTTAATCAGTAATGTAACTAAAAATGACAAAACAAATTACCTGAAAGGCTAAAAGTCAATGATTATTTGATCAGGCGAATCAGTTTTTTCTAATAATTATGCAGATTGTTTTCTATTTCCCTTTTACATAATTAACACTAAATACGATAGAAGTTTCTCATCCATTCTCCTTAAATTACAATTTCCAAAATCAACTTCATGGGAAAAGGACGACTGGAAGCATTCAGTGATGGTGTACTTGCCATCATCATTACCATCATGGTACTGGAATTTAAAATTCCTGAAGGAAATGAACTTAAATCATTATGGCCTTTATGGCCAAAGTTTCTCAGCTACATATTAAGTTTCACTTATATTGCCATTTACTGGAATAATCATCATCATATGATGCATGCCGTGAGCCGGGTGAGCGGTGGGGTACTCTGGACTAATATTCATTTATTGTTCTGGTTGTCGCTGGTTCCTTTTGCTACTGCGTGGATGGGAGAAAATCATTTTTCTTTATGGCCTGTTGTAGTGTATGGCTTCATGTTGATCATGGCGGCTATTGCTTATTATTTCTTAGCGCATTGCCTTGTCAGCATTCATGGAAAAAATTCAGAATTTGCACAGGCACTTGGCAGTGACCGGAAAGGAAAAATTTCTGTAGTGATCTATGCTATTGCTATCGGAATGTCTTTTGTTCATCCGATGATCGGTTTCGCATTGTATGCTTTGGTGGCTGCTATCTGGTTTATTCCGGACAAAAGGTTTGAAAAGAAAGAAAATTAGTTGATCCGGATAGTTCAGCAATTATCCTCTATTCAAACTAATGACTATTGAACAAATAAATTTTCATCCTCCTCTTGAGATCACTACACCGAGATATGCCATCGTCAACGAAATAAGAAGCAAAATACGTCCTGTCCATCGGGCAATAAGTTTTAATTTTTTCCTGTCGCTTTCTTTTACTTCATTAACTGCTTTTCTTCCTACAAAAAGATCATGAATGAGGCTGACGAGTAAAATTGAAAGAAAAAGGATCACTTTTACGATCACCAACTTTCCATAATGACTTGATGTAAAAAACTCCCAGGAAAAATTAATACCGCGGAAATACATATTCAATATACCGGTCAGCAATAAAATGCTTAATACGATATATCCATAAAAACGAAATTTCAGACCGGTGATCATCAGTAATTGGCTTCGCTCCGGATTATTTTTAATTCCGGGTAATAAGACCAATGGGAGAAATAACATCCCTCCAATCCAGAATGCAGCACAAACTATGTGCAACCATACACTGATATAATAGAACGGGGTCATAAAATAAAAGCTCTTTGCATTCAACTAAATTCTTAAAAAAGCGACAACTGCTCATGGGTACGTTGTGATGCATTGTTTGGCTTCAAACCTTTCACTCCGGCAACCGGCTTTACCTCGTAAACCTCTGTTTCTTCATATCTCGATGCAACAACAATCTTAATATCTTCGGCATAAGGTTTAAATAATTTATGTACCAGTTTCGGGTCGTTATTATTTTCTGATAAATGAGATAAGATCAGATGCGAGAGGTGATGCGGTTTATTTTTTTGAAATAATTCAAGCGCTTGCGTATTGGACAAATGCCCTTTTCTTCCACTGATCCTTTTTTTTAAATGCTTCGGATAAGAACCATTCTCCAGCATGTCTTCACAATAATTAGCTTCCAAAAAAGCAGCATGGCATATTTTGAAATATCGGATCAGTTCCTTTCCCGGGTAACCAATGTCGGTGAAAATGCCGATGTTCACATTATTGCCTGATACGATGAAGCTATGCGGATCATTCGCATCATGAGATTTACGAAAGGCTATTACAGATAAACCTCCTATAGCAGTTGTTTTTTCTTTCTGAAAAGAATGTATCAATTGCTGTTCAATCCGGAGCCTGCTGTTTTGTAAAGTACGTTCGGTGATATAAACAGGTAATTGATATTTTTTGGAAAGTGTTGGAATTCCTGTGATATGATCTGTATGTTCATGGGATACAAAGATCGCTTTCACCATGGACAAAGAAAGTGCAAGCCGGTTCATTCTTTTTTCTGTTTCAGCGCAGGAAAGACCTGCATCAATTAAAACTGCTTCCCGGTCATTGCCGATATAATAACAATTCCCGTTGCTGCCGGAATTCAGTGCTGCTATATACAGAGACATAAGAACAAATCTACAATACAATTGCGTATTGAAAAGTAAAATGCTGATCAAATAAAATGCAAATAAAAAAAGCAGATCCGATATTGGATCTGCTTTCTATTAACAATGTTATTTTTTAGAAACCTCTTTTCTGTGCAGCAGGCCGCTGAGGTTTTTGATACCCTTTTTCTTTCATTTCTTTTTTGATTTCTTCAATAGCTTTTTGCAATTGGGGATCTATGCCTTTTGCCATAGCGCTAAGGTCTTCCGGTACCGCAATATCAGGATCAACGCCATGTCCTTCGGCGAACCATGTTCCATTAGGATTATACATTCGGAATGTTGGAACAGTAACACCGCCTCCATCAACCAATGTCGGCGCTCCGCTGATGCCGATCAATCCGCCCCATGTCCTGGCGCCGATCAATGGTCCTAATTTCTTTTTACGGAAGAAATCAGGAAATGCATCGCCACCGGAACCACTCCATCCATTAATGAGCATCACTTTGGGGCCAAAATTTGCATAGGGCGGCCAGGGCCAGTCACTACCATCACGAATTGCCCAATAAGCCAGCGGGTCTCTGTTCAGCATTTCAATAAAACGATCCGGGATTTGTCCGCCATCATTGAAACGTTCATCGATCACCAATGCTTTTTTATCCCATTGAGCATTGAATTGACGCATCAATTCGTTTTGTCCGTCCACACCAGTACTCGGAACATAAATGTATCCAGCCTGCCCATTTGTTTCTTCATCCACTTTTTTCCGCATATTTTCTATCCATGCCAAATTGCGTAAACGATATTCATCACTCATCGTTTTTACGACTGCTGTTTTTGCTCCCGACCATGATGGGTTGGAATTATAAGTAAGTTCTACTGTTTTATTGGATAAACCTGTAAAGGCTGCAAAGGGCTCTTGAGCAGTGGTCAAAGGAATTCCATTTACCGCCAGGATATAATCGCCTTCTTTGATAGTCACTCCTGGTGCATCGAGAGCCGAACGAACTTCAGCATCCCACGGTGCTCCACGTATGATCTTTTTGATCTTATAATAATCCCCATCTGCCTGCCAGTCAACACCAAGATAACCGACAGATTTACTTTCAGGAATTTCTATATCTCCACCTCCGTGGTAGGCATGAGATGAATTTAATTCTCCAATAAGTTCGCCAATGACAAAATCAACTTCTTCGCGGGTGGTAGCGCCATCCAACATTTTCAGATAACGTTCTTTGTCCTGGTTCCAATTCACTCCGTGCATATTGGGATCATAGAAGAAATCTCTTTCAAAACGCCAAACGTCCATGAAAATTTGTTTCCACTCTTTGGCAGGATCCACCATCATTTGCATATCAGCAACGTCAAGAGGTTTATCAAACTTTTGTCCTTCCTGCGGTGCTATAACTGCAAAACTTCCTGCTTTTGATACAAGAATCTTTTGCCCATTAGCAGATACCCGGGCATTATTGACGCCATCAATGATCGTTTTTTCTTCTCTTTTATCCAGATCAAAATATTTCAAAGAACCCGGACCGCCATCAGCACCGGTATTAGGTTGTTTCAGGTAAATTATCTTTCCCTTAGTTGCCGCCAAAGCGCCGTAATTACCTGCCTTGACCGGAAGTATTTCCATTCTTTGTTCGATGCCATCAAAATCAATATCCACGTCTTTGGAATTAGATTTCTTGGCTGTAGTATCTTTCTTACTTTCATTCTTAGAAGGCTCCGATTCTTTAATAGCCACCGTATCATTTTTAGGAGCCATAATAGACGGCGTTTCTTTTGTCAATGGAATGGCCGCAATTTCTGTAGTGTTTGCATAAATAAAAGTGTTATCAAGATCGCTGTAAGAAGGATTGAACGACTGGTTGGTAAACAGATATAAATATTTTCCATCGGGATCGAACACTGGGCTGTTGCATTCATAAAATCCCTGTGTTACCGGGTTCACTTTTTTGTTTTGATAATCGTAAATGAAAACAGCATTATGCTGATTTTCCATATCACGATGATAAGCCAGCCACCTGCTGTCCGGCGACCAACTCATCGTGTATCCTTCCAGAGTTCCATGCGTATAACGAAGGGCATGATCCACATCAGTAGTTTGATTGGTGCTCATGTCAAAAATTTTAATTCGCATGGCTTTGTCAATAAAAGCGATCTTCTTGCTATCCGGAGACCAGAATGGATGATAACGATAGCCCGGACCATAATCAGTAAGTTTCTTGGCTGAGTTTTCTTTGTCCGGTTCCATCACCCACAATTCATATTCGCCGGATTGATCGCTCCAGTAAGCAATATATTTTCCATCAGGCGACCACATCGGGTAACGTTCTGCAGAACCAGAAGTTCTTGTAAGATCTTTGATAAAGCCATGTTCAGCAGGAACAGAAAATATATCACCTCTTGCTTGCATCAATACCCGATTGCCATCGGGACTGATAGAAAGATCCTGGATATCTTTAGAAACAGATTCCAGTTTCGGTTTCAACATTGCTTTGTCAGTAGTAATATCTACGTTTATTGATTTTTGTTTTCCTGTAGCAAGAGCATAGAGATATAATTTGCCCCCGGCTTCAAACACAATATCGTCAGGGCCCAACGAAGGATAATGCACATCATAATCTTTGAAATCGGTTAGCTGCGTATAAGTTTTATTGCCAAGATCATATTTCCAAAGATTCATTCTCAGCTCCGGGCCACGATCTGATAAAAAATAAATCGTGTTGCCGCTCCACATCGGGAATTCATTTCCTGCGTCGGCTTCAGCGCCGACACTTGTTGACTCTTTTGTTACCAGGTTGAATAATTTAATATCGGCTTTCCAACCGCCCCGATATCGTTTCCAGTTACGACCAACTTGTGTGCGAAATACAACAGCGATCTGTTTTCCGTCCGGAGAATAAGAACCGAATTCTGCATAAGCAAGCGGCAATTTGTCATCTGGTCCCCCAGTTGCAGCCACTGTATAAAACTGGTTAAATCTTGCTTTACCACTTTCACGGCTTGAAGCAAACAATACTTTTTTCCCATCATTGGTCCAGTCAACAACACGGTCAGGATAACCATGACTGGTGAGGCGAACCGGAACGCCACCGGCAACCGGCATCACATATACGTCAATATTGCCATCATAATCTCCGCTGAAAGCAATGCTTTTACCATCCGGGGAAAATTTCGGATAGCTCTCCACTCCCGGAGGAGAGCTGAGTTTGATTGCAGTGCCGCCATCTTTGGGCATCACCCAAATATCGTTGGCATAGGAAAAAACAATTTGTGTCTTAGAGACATCCGGGTACCGAAAGAGCCCGGCATCGATCTGTGAAAAAAGTTTTGCGGAAATAAAAAAACTGATCAGCAGGCAAGCAATTATTTTTTTCATAAAAAAAACTTTAGAAGAAGAAAAAATATGATTTATTGGAGAGATTTTAAAGCTAAGAAAAAAATAAGTACGAAAACACGAAATTATAAGAATGGAAAAGTTAATTGCAAGTAAATAAAAAAGCCGGTTGCGGGAACCGGCTTCTAATAAAGTTTTAATATAGTTTTATTTTACAAACTCTTTTCGAATCACATTCAAAGCGCCGCCAGCTTTGAACCAATCTATCTGTGGTTCATTATAAGTATGATTGACAGTGATGGAATCCCTGCTTCCATCTTTATGATTTAACACCACAGTCAATGGTTTTCCGGGAGCAAAACTTGTCAATCCATTAATATCAATACTATCATCTTCCTGCACTTTATCATAATCTTCTTTATTGGCGAAAGTCAATGCCAGCATTCCCTGTTTTTTCAGGTTAGTTTCATGGATCCTTGCAAAACTCCTGACAATGATCGCTCTTACTCCCAGATGCCTTGGCTCCATGGCTGCATGCTCTCTGGATGAACCCTCACCATAATTTTCATCGCCAACAACAACGCTTCCGATGCCCGCAGCTTTGTAAGCTCTTTGCGTAGCAGGAACAGCTCCGTATTCACCGGTCAATTGATTTTTTACAGAATCAGTTTTATCATTGAAATAGTTGATAGCACCGATCAGCATATTGTTACTGATATTATCCAAATGCCCACGGAATTTTAACCAGGGTCCTGCCATTGAAATGTGATCAGTAGTGCATTTTCCTTTTGCTTTGATCAATAATTTCAAACCTTTCAGGTCGGTGCCTTCCCACGCAGCAAAAGGTTCCAGTAACTGCAACCGTTTTGAATCCTGCGCCACTTTTACCTGGATACCACTTCCATCTTTTGCCGGAGGCTGATAACCGGGATCATCCACTGCAAATCCTTTCGGAGGTAATTCATAACCTGTCGGTTCTTTCAACATCACTTCTTCACCTTTTGCATTTTTCAATTTGTCTTTTAACGGATTAAATGAAAGAGAACCTGCCATTGCCAACGCCGTCACCAGTTCCGGAGAACCAACAAATGCATGTGTGCTGGATAATCCATCATTTCTTTTTGCAAAATTTCTATTGTACGAAGTGACGATCGTGTTCTTTCTGTTGGGATCATCAATATGCCTTGCCCACTGACCGATGCAAGGCCCACAGGCATTTGCCAGCACCATTCCGCCCACATCTTCAAATTCTTTGATGAAGCCATCTCTTTCTATAGTAAAACGGACCTGTTCACTACCTGGAGTAATGGTAAATTCTGAAACAGCTTTCAATCCTTTACTCTTCGCATCTTTTACAATGGAAGCAGAGCGACTAATGTCTTCATAAGAAGAATTGGTACAGCTGCCGATCAATGCCACTTCAATTTTTTCCGGCCATCCATTTTTTTGGGCTACTTCTTTCAATTTAGAAATAGGTGTTGCCAGGTCGGGAGTGTAAGGTCCATTGAGATAAGGCTCGAGTGTATTCAGATCTAATTCCAGCAACTGATCATAATATTTTTCCGGATGGGTATATACATCTGCATCGGGGCGTAAATGTTCTTTTATTGTATCAGCCATAGAAGCCACTTCTTCACGACCGGTTGCTTTCAAATAAGCACTCATTTTTTCATCGTATGCAAACAAAGAACAGGTAGCTCCTATTTCTGCTCCCATATTACAAATGGTTCCTTTTCCTGTTGCGCTCAAACTATCAGCTCCTTCACCAAAATATTCAATGATAGCGCCGGTGCCGCCTTTCACTGTCAATTGGCCGGCCACCCAAAGGATCACATCTTTTGCAGAGGTCCATCCGCTGATTTTTCCGGTGAGTTTTACTCCAATAACTTTCGGCATTTTCAATTCCCACGGTAATCCTGCCATTACATCCACTGCATCGGCACCGCCCACACCAATGGCGATCATTCCCAAACCACCTGCATTCGGCGTATGTGAATCTGTTCCGATCATCATGCCTCCGGGAAATGCATAATTTTCCAACACCACCTGGTGAATGATGCCGGCGCCGGGTTTCCAGAAACCAATTCCGTATTTATTGGAAATGGAAGCGAGGAAATCATACACTTCACGATTCGTTTCCAATGCCAGTTGCAGATCTTTTTTGGCACCCACTTTTGCTAAGATCAAATGATCGCAATGCACAGTTGAAGGCACCGCCACTTTATCCCTGCCGCAGGTCATGAACTGAAGCAACGCCATCTGCGCAGTGGCATCCTGCATAGCAACTCTATCGGGTGCAAAGTCCACATAATCTTTTCCACGAACATGTGGCTTTGAAGCCGCTTGAGATAAATGTGCATATAAAATTTTTTCAGTCAGCGTAAGTGGCTTACCCACCAATTTTCTTGCTGCATCTATTTTTGAGGGAAGTTCAGAGTAAATTTTTTTGATAAGATCAAGATCGAAGACCATGTGAAAGAATTAAGAATTAAAAATTAAGAATTAATAGTAAAGTGAACTATTAATGTGCCGCAAAATTACGATAAAGAGACCGTTCCGGAAATTGGTTTTTCAGAAATTTGAGAAGATTTTTTAAATTTGCCCTACCATGAACCGTTTCAGAAACTTTGTTGAATGGAATGCCTTTGGTGTGTGCACTGCTATCGGGGAAAGATTAGGTATTGCAACTTCCCGCATCCGGCAATACTTTATTTATACTTCACTGCTTACAATGGGTTCTCCCATCATTATTTACCTGGTGCTTGCTTTCTGGAGAAATATGAAGAAATATATTGTGTCGGCGAAAAGGAACCCGTGGTATTATTTATGAAAAAGTGAATAATGAATAGTCAATAGTGAATTAATTGCTGATTATTAATTATTACGATTGACAATTGCCTATTCACTATTGACCATTGACGTTTATTGTCAGATTAGTTCCTTCACTTTTACAGCGATCATATCATTTACTCATCTTTATAATTTTTATAAAGATATTCACTCCTTTCTATTCTATGTATGTAGTAGTTTTCACCTTTTATAAAAAGTGCATAAAAAATATTTTCTCTGAAAAATCGCCTTTCTCTTTTAATTAAACTGTCTGCAACCATTTCAGGAGTAAGCACTAACTTGTTGATAAAAAAACTTCTCTCACATTTTGTAAATTCTCTCCTGCATAAAAAATAGAAACTCGCATCTCTGTCCATGCCAGGCAATTCTCTAAAAGAAATGATAAAAGATGAATCTTTAGGATCAGAATGTAAATCATATACAATTGAGCCTTGTTTTATGCTAAGCGGTATGTTTATATAAAATATCTTTTGTTGGGAATACGACCTGTCAGCAAAAAAGAATACAAAAAAGAATACAAAAATCTTCATATAGCTTGATTTAATTAGAGCAATTCTCCGTGCCAACCCCTGCAAAGGGCCTTCTAAGTTCATCAATTGCCGGACCTTCCCCGATAGTTTCTGCTACTTCCGAATAAAAAGACGACCCGGACAGCCCCATCAATGCTAACGCTTTATACGTATTTGGATTATTCTCCGATGGTAAATATTGAAGTGTAATAAGCCTGAGTAAATTCCAAGCACCTGATATCGTATCCATTTGCCTGGTACATTTTTATTGTCAGATCATCTTTCCTGCAAAGCCTGGCAAGTAATTAAAATATTTTACTCATCTTTATAATTTTTATAAAGATATTCACTTCTTTTTACTCTATGTATGTAGTAATTTTCACCTTTTATAAAAAGTACATAAAAAATATTTTTTCTTAAAAATGGCCGGCCATTTTTAATTAAACTATCCATAACCATTTCGGGAGTAAGTATTTCATTATTTAGTTCAAGTCTTTTTGTATGTTTAAATTCTTTATAACATAAAAGGATAAAACCTGCTTCTTCAAGCCTCTTTGAAATTCCAGCAAACGTTATTGTAAAGATTGAATCTTTAGGATCAGCATGTAGATCATACATAATTGATCCTTGCTTTAGAGTTGATGGAATATTTATGTAGTATGTGTTTTTTTGTGGATAAAGTTTATTAAAAAAAAGTGCAAAAATAATTGGCAATAAGACCTTCATAAAAATAATTTTAATCTGAACAATTTCCCGTTCCAATATCAGCAAGAAGGGCTTTATTACTCTTATGATTAATTTTCTCCGTATACCCTAATAGCAACCACCGTAAGGTTACTAAGCCTTTCTGAATCTTCTTTAGTCCATAAAAATTTTGTT
>DASZPW010000426.1:0-2517 GCA_035550155.1 Chitinophagaceae bacterium
AGGCAAAGTGTCGTATGGATTTTATATTTTCTTCTGGCCGGTTTATTATCTTCTTACACCACTCCTCGAAAATCATTTGCAGCATTGGCTGGGCTGGAACGGTAATACTCTGCGCTTCAGCAGTGCTGTCATAACAACCACCTTAGGCCTGCTGATCAGTATACTAAGTTTTTATTACTTCGAAAGGCCATTTTTAAAAATAAAAGCGCATTTTAGCTAACTTTTTGATTTGTGCAAACCAGCTTTGTATTGAAAAAATTATCCATACTTATTCCCTGCTACAACGAAGAGCAATATGTCTGGCGGGTATTACAAAGAGTGCTCGACGTACATCTTTGCTATAATATTGAGAAGGAAATCATCATTATCAACGATGGCTCCACAGACCAGACTCAGAAAGAAATTGACAATTTTATAGCAAGCCATGCGGGGTGTTGTGTTAAATCAATTGAACACCCCTCAAATAAAGGTAAAGGAGCCTGCATCAAAAGCGCCTTGCCGCGGGCTACCGGTGATATCATAGTCGTGCAGGATGCCGACCTTGAGTATGATCCAAATGATTTTAACTTAATGCTACAACCAATTATAGAGGGTCGGGCAGACGCTGTATTTGGCTCTAGATTTCGCGGAAGCGGCCCGCACAGGGGCCCTTTTATCCTGCATAAAATTGTTAATAAAGTTTATACATTTCTCTCAAATATTTTGACACAACAAAACCTGACAGATATACACACCTGTTATAAAATGTACCGCAAGGAAATTTTGCTGGGAATTACATTAAGGGAAAACCGTTTTGGAATAGACCCAGAAATTGTCGCAAAGCTGGGCCATCAAAAAAATATCCGGATTGTTGAAGTTGGTATATCCTATTATGGGAGGAATTTTGCCGAAGGAAAAAAAATCAGCTGGGGGGATGGTATCCGAGCTTTGTATTGCATTATTAAGTATAATATCTTTCAAAAAAAATAATTAACTGGTGAACCCGACTGACGAAATTGGCTACAAATCTCTGCAGGTCATTTCACATGCCGATCGATTCAATCGCTGGATGTTTGAAACGATCGTACCTTTTGCTGCTGGGAATATCCTTGAAATTGGTAGTGGTATAGGTAATTTATCCAGATATTTTCTTGAACATAACTACCACATCACATTATCCGATATTGATCCGGTGTATACAAATATCCTACACCAGCAATTTAGCAGATTTCCCAACCTCCAGGGCATTATGCAGATTGACCTACAGCATAAAAACTTTCAATTGGAATATGCATCATTAAAAGAATCTTTCAATACTGTCTTTTATTTGAATGTCCTGGAACATTTACGGGACGACAAATTAGCTGTCAAAAACAGTCTTCATCTTCTTAAGCCAGGGGGAACATTAATCATCTTAGTACCAGCATACCCCATTTTATACTCACGTATGGATAAGGCATTACATCATGTTAAACGATACACAAAAAAGTCACTCAACAAGTTACTTTCTGATAATGGTACTACTATAAAAAAAAGTTTTTATTTTAACGCAATTGGAATTATTGCCTGGCTTTATGGCAAATTATTAAGACTGGAAACTGTGCCGAAAAAAGAAATGAACTTTTTTGACAAACTTGTTCCCACTTCTAAATTTTTAGATAGCTTACTGATGAAGAAAATGGGCTTATCAGTTATATCAATAGCCCAAAAAATGAACCGATAAATTTACCATGCTTCAACAACTCTTTCATATACTAATTGTTTCTATCGTCTGCATCATTTGGGGGATACCCATTATATTGATTGCAGGTAAATCAGCTACCGTCATTCAGCGCTGGTGGTACTCTGGTTGGTCATGTTTAGCCTTCTTATTTTTTTGCGGCTGCCTGTCGCTTAGTGTAATTAGTTCGTGGCTTTACCTGTTTATGCCCCTTCACTATTCGGTTCTAGCAGTTCTCACACTTTTATTGTTGCTAATACTTATAATTTTTTTTAAACAGAAAATTTTATCGTTATTAAAAGTCCAACAGAATTTTTCATTTAGGATAAACTCTGTTTTTTTAATTTTTATTGTACCCACTTTGGTTACCTTTCTGGTTTTAAGTACGCTTCAGCCAGTCCATGGCGATACCCAGATTTACCATTTGCAAATTATCCGCTGGCAGACGGAATATAGAGTTGTACCTGGCATTGCGAATCTATTTCCCCGCTTTGGGCTGGGGTCTAACTGGTTTAATCTTATCAGCCTCTTTTACTTTCCCTGGTTTAAAAATGAAACTTTTTCTTATTTAAATGCTGCATTAGCCGGGTGGTTTTTTATTTGGCTCTTTTCAGCCTGGCATTTTCATTACCAAAAGTTTCAGCAATCCACCGCTAACCGTATTCTGTCGCTATTTTATTTTCTGATACTTCTTTTTTCATTATACGATTGGCAGCTCTTTCGCGATACAGCAAACTCAACCAATTATGATTTTGTAGTGAATGCATTTATTATACTTGTGTTTTCCTTTTTCCTGGAACGAATCCTACAAAATGAAA
>DASZPW010000427.1:0-8040 GCA_035550155.1 Chitinophagaceae bacterium
ACATTGCCTGATGGCGCTACCGGCATGGAGCTGAATAAACGATTATTGGAATTTGTAATGAGTCAGAAAAAAGGCGCCCTGCACAGCATTGTGTTGGAAGCATTGAATTATGAGGCAAAAAAACTGATGAAGTAAAATCGGGTTATCAGTTACGGCTTACCGGGTTTCAGTTATTAAAGAATACATCATGTCAGAAATTAAAAAGTTTACGGATAGCGGCATTGAAATAAAAAAAGTGTATTCAGAAAAGGATATTCCGGAAAAAGGTGAACAACAGCCCGGAACTTTTCCTTTCACCCGTGGCATTCAGCCCGACATGTACCGGGGCAAATTGTGGACGATGCGTCAATATGCCGGATTTTCCACAGCAGAAGAAAGTAACAAACGATACCATTATTTATTATCACAGGGTGTGATGGGTTTGAGTGTGGCATTTGATCTTCCAACACAGATCGGTTATGACAGCGATCATTCTTTGGCAGAAGGTGAAGTGGGGAAAGTAGGAGTGGCCATCGATTCCATTAAAGATATGGAAGCGCTGTTCAAAGAAATTAAACTGGAAGACGTATCTACTTCCATGACCATTAATGCGACGGCGTTCATTTTACTCTCACTTTATGTTGCATTGGCAAAAAAACAAGGCGCTGATCTGAAAAAAATTTCCGGAACAGTACAGAATGATATTTTAAAAGAATACGCTGCAAGAGGAACGTATATTTATCCGCCCAAGCCTTCCATGCGCATCATCACCGATATTTTTGAATGGTGTAGTCATGAATTACCAAAGTGGAATACCATTTCTATTTCCGGTTATCATATCCGTGAAGCAGGAAGTACTGCCGTGCAGGAGATCGCATTTACATTGAGCAATGGAAAAGCGTATGTAAAAGCAGCATTGGAAAAAGGATTGAATATTGATGTGTTTGGAAAACGACTTTCATTCTTCTTCAATGCACATAATAATTTATTTGAGGAAGTGGCGAAATTCCGGGCAGCGAGAAGAATGTGGGCAACAATCATGAAAGAGTTTGGCGCTACGGATGAAAAAGCGATGATGCTTCGGTTTCATGCGCAGACAGGAGGAAGCACATTGACAGCACAACAACCTCTCAATAATATTTCAAGAGTTACCATTCAAACTTTAGCTGCCGTGTTGGGGGGCACGCAATCATTGCATACGAATGGATATGATGAAGCTTTGAGTTTGCCAACAGAAGAAGCGGCAAGAATTGCATTGCGTACACAACAGATAGCGGCATTTGAAAGTGGTATTGCTGATACTGCGGATCCGTTGGGTGGTTCTTATTTTGTAGAAGCATTGACAAACGAAATGGAAGCAAATGCATGGGAGATGATCCATAAAATCGATGCAATGGGCGGAAGTGTATCGGCGATAGAATCGAATTTTATTCAGAATGAGATTGCACGCAGCGCTTATGAATACCAGCGGCAGATAGAAACGGGAGAGAAGATCATTGTCGGAATGAATAAATTTCAAACAGAACAGCATGAAACGATTCCCTTACTGAAAGTGGATGATCATATACGCCAACTGCAGGTAGAAAAACTGAATGCCTTGCGTCATAACCGGAACCATGCAAAATGCGATAACCTGCTGCAACAATTAAACGATAAAGCAAGCAGCGGCGAAAATATTATTCCTACTGTGATCGAAGCAGTAGAGCATTATTGCACATTGGGTGAGATTGCCGATGAATTAAGAGGAGTTTTTGGAGAATACAAATAAAATTTTAAAGATGAAAACGATCATCATTACCGGAGCATCAGGAAATTTGGGCCAGGCGGTTGCGAAAAGATTTTTATCTGATGGTTATAATGTCGTTGGTACCGTTATTCCCAACGACCCGGTTGCCATGGAGATCAGCGATCCAAAATTTGAAAAAGTCGTTGTGGACTTAATGAATGAAGAAGCCGCCGGAAAATTTGTTGATTCAGTGATTGTAAAGCACAGAAGCATTGATGCAGCAGTATTAACCGTAGGCGGTTTTGCAATGGGTAACGTGGTTGATACAAAAACCTCAGATATTTTAAAACAATACAAGCTGAATTTTGAAACAGCGTATAATACAGCCCGTCCAATTTTTGCTCACATGATGAAACAAAATGCAGGACGAATTTTCATGATCGGATCCAGGCCGGGATCTGACATGCGCCACAGCAAAGGGATGGTTGCCTATGGATTAACAAAGTCACTTATTTTTCGATTGGCAGAACTAATGAATGATGAAGCGAAAAATCATAATGTAGTTGCCAGTGTCATTGTACCATCAACTATCGATACTCCTCAAAATCGAACTTCAATGCCGGATGCAGATTTCAGTAAATGGGTAAAGCCGGAAGCAATTGCCGAAGTGATTTCTTTTTATTGCAGTGTACAAGGTTCTGTTGTCCGGGAACCGGTGATCAAAGTATATGGAAACGCTTAACTAGCATTAGAAAGTGATTATTTTTTACTGATCTATTTTTCATAATTATTTTTGGCAAGACCTTTGTTTAATACCCTATTGAAAAATAAACTGTACGATTATGAAATTGAAAACTATCATTTTTACAGCTTTCCCATTTTTAATTTTATGTAGTAGCCTTCATGCACAAAAATCATTTGCAATGTTGCGTGCCGGTGTGAACCTTGCTAATGTTTCCGTTACAGACAATGGAAGTATAGATAATGCAAATATGCTTACCAGCGTCCAGGTCGGTATAATTGGTAATATTCACCTGGCGCCTTTTCTTTCCCTCCAGCCCGGAGTAGTGTTTACAGGTAAGGGTTCAAAAACACAATCAGGAAATGTGAATGATCCTTCGTATTTCAGAGCAACAAGCAATCCCTGGTATGTAGAAATACCAGCCAATATTGTGTTTAAAACTCCAACAGGTCCCGTCAAATTTTTTGCAGGTGCCGGGCCATATATTGCAATGGGGATTGCAGGTAAAAATAAAACGGACGGAAAATACCTCGGTGTTGCCTTTCATAGTGAAAAAAATATTGAATGGTCTAACGATGATCCCACTACGTTGAATTATGAAGAAGGTTCGGGCTTCGGGATTATGAAACGGTTTGATTATGGCCTTAATGGAACGATCGGAATTGAAACACACCAATTCGTGATCTCAGCAAACTATGGGCTGGGCCTTGCCAAGTTGCAATCCGGAAGTAATAGTTCTGCAGATAATAATAATAAACATCGGGTACTCAGTTTTACTGTTGGATTTAAATTATAACAGGTCAAAAAATTGACTGACTAAGCATCATCGTTTCAACACGATGATGTTTTTTTTTTGATGGTGTTTGAAATGAAAATGGAAACCCGCTAACTTGCGATCAAATAATTTTTGAGGATTTCACTTTTAAAATTCAGACATGCGTTTCTTGAAATGGATAGGTTTTGCAGCAGCTTTAGCCCTGGCGATCGCCTGCTTTTTTCCCTGGGTTTTTATTGAATCAAAGAATATTACACTAAGCGGTATTGAGGCAACAGGGACCAGCTTCGGTAAACCGGGCTATTTTCATTTTTTGATGACCGCTTTTTTCCTGGTATTTCATTTCATTCCAAAAGTCTGGGCTAAAAGAAGCAACCTGGTGGTCGTAGCTCTGAACCTGGCCTGGGCTATCCGAAATTATATTCTTATTTCTTTATGCCACATGGGTGAGTGCCCGGTTAAAAAAACAGCTATTTATATTTTAATTCCTGCATCTGTAGTAATGCTGGCAGCGGCTTTGTTCCCGGATATCGATCTATCTAAGAATGACACTACTGGTATTTCAGAAAAAAAATAAAGCCGGCGAACTGAATCTGACCGGCCTATACTAATCCGTCCCAAAATATTTTTGAAAGTTCTAATTGTTCCCGATCACAATCTTTTCTGTTGTGGCATCATTGTATTGCATTCCTGCGGTGCGCAGCTGATACATACCGGGTGTCAGGTTATCAATTTGTAATGAGTTATTAGAATAATTTTTCCATTGCTGAATGGCTCTTCCGGTCATATCAAAAAGAACAATATTCCGAACTGAAGCATCAGGATACACCACAGTTACTTTACCATTGCTGCTGGGATTCGGGAATACAATAGTTTTGGCAGCCTGGTCTTGTCCCTGTACAGCACGAATTTCTGAGTAACTGGATTTACCATCGAAATCTGTTTGCCTGATCCGATACTTAGTGATGGTACGGGAATCATTGTTATCTGTATATTGATAAGTCAGCTTAACGTTGCTGTTTCCATTGCTGGATAATGATGGAACGAAAGCAATGGATTCCCATGAATCAGCACCTGCATTATAACGTTCAATATTAAATCCGGTATTGTTGGATTCCACCATTGTTTCCCATTTTAAAGAAACTGTAGAATGACTACGGGATGCAGTAAATAAACCAAATGTAACAGGAAGAGGGGCGCCACCTACAGAACGAAGTGTAGCTGAGCATGCAGAACCACCGCCGTTCCCGCTTGAATGAGGAGTGATCTCCACTGTTATATCTGTCAGGGTTTGCGCTGTAAATGCTGGTGATGTATAGGTGCGTTCCTGGTTCTTATGACCGGAAGCATCAATCACATCATTTACCACATCTATGTTCTTTACTTTCACAACTACAACGATACTTTTATTACCGTTGGTAGGATTATAATATGTGAAGCTGATTTTTTTTGTTGTTGCATTTTGATCAACAAAATGAAATGTAGATTGATCAACTACGGGGCAGGAAGCCTGGGCATTTGCTAAAATGGAACAAAAGGCAAGAATGACTAAGAGTACAGATTTTTTCATACAGGGTCGAGATTTTCAGTGTTACGGATCTTCGGAAATTACGGTACGACTTGTGTGCTTTCCCGCAATTCGAGCGTAAAAATAACAGGGCAATTTCGATTATGCAAGCTTTTTGTCAAGAAATTTTCCGGGTGAAAATTGTTGATTTACGATAGTATAAAATGTATTTAATTATGTAAGCACCTGGATTACAGATTGTAAATAGAAAATATTTTTTGATTTTTGTTGAGAGAAAGCTGACTAGAAAATTTTTTTATTCAGGACAGATACGTCAGAAAGCACGGGTAATTGTCCGATTTCAAATTACTGTTATGCCACTTTTACTACGAAAAGTTTACGGAAAAGGAATGATAAAAGATGCATGCAGCATAGTAAAAGGATCAATCAAAGAGTTTGGCTACTCCAAAAGCTGCAGCTGCTGCAGCGGCTCCGATCAGCATAACCCGAGTAGCTCCCCACCAGGCATTTACGCCGGTGATCTTGCTTTTAAAGTATCCGAAAATAAAAAGACAAAGCAGTGTGACTATGACCGAAATCTTCAAGCCTTCAACAGGGGATGAGACAAAAAAATAGGGGCTTAACGGAACAAGGCCGCCAACAACATAGGAGAGGCCGATATTTAATGCTGACTTGGTCGCTCTTCTGGGATCAGGTTTATCCATACCTAATTCATATTTCATCATAAAATCCACCCATTGCTTTTCATCTTTTGCGATCTCTTCTGTGGCTTTATTCTGCAGTTCTTCGCTTAATCCGATATTAGCAAAGAATTCTTTAGTTTCAGCTACTTCTCTCTCCCGAAGATGTTCCACTTCATACATTTCTCTCTTCACTTCGCTGTTGTAATGATCTTGTTCCGTTTTTCCGGCTAAATAACCACCTAATCCCATCGCAATGGAGCCGGCACAGATTTCAGCTATGCCTGCAATAACAATTATGCTCGTAGAAGAAACTGCACCGCTAAGTCCCGCCGCCAACGCAAAAGGAACGGTCAGCCCGTCACTCATTCCGATCACCACATCGGTGAGCATATCGCTGCTTTTCAAATGCTGTTCTTCGTGGTGCAGGTGGGTATCAATGCTCATAAGCCTGAAAAGGGTTTTGGTTTTAAATTTTTTATCTAACTGCTAACTCTAATTAATCAAGACAAGATAAAGAATTACCGATAATATTCACACATTCCATAACCTGGTCTTCAGTAATGATCAATGGTGGAGCCAATCGTATTTTATCACCATGTGTTGGTTTAGCCAGTAAACCGTTTTCTTTTAACTGAAGGCATAATTCCCACGCAGCATCTTTTTTTGGATGCGCAATGACTATGGCATTCAACAATCCTTTGCCTCTTATAATAGCGATATGTTGTGATTGTAATTTTTTCAATTCATTTCTGAATAATTGTCCCATTGCTTCAGCATGTTCAGCCATCTTTTCGTCTTTTAAAACCTGTAAGGCGGCCATCGCAGTTTTACATGCCAGGGGATTTCCTCCATAAGTAGAACCATGTTCACCGGGATGAAGTGTCATCATGATCTCATTATCCGCCAACACAGCGCTGACGGGCATCATGCCACCGCTTAATGCTTTACCTAAGATCAAAATATCAGGACGAACATGTTCATGATCGCAAGCAAGCATTTTACCCGTTCTTGCCAGTCCTGTTTGTATTTCATCTGCGATAAATAATACATTATTTTGTTCGCAAAGTTTTTTTGCTTTGGATAAATATCCATCTTCAGGTACCACAACGCCGGCTTCGCCCTGGATTGGCTCCACTAAAAACCCTGCGACATTTTTTCCCGTTATTACTTTTTGCAATGCATCAACATCATTGTAAGGAATGATTTCAAAACCTGGTGTGTAAGGGCCAAAATTTTTTTTGGCATCCGGATCGCTGCTGAAAGAAATAACTGTTGTCGTACGTCCGTGAAAATTGCCTTCGCATACAATGATCGTTGCTTTATCATGTGGAATGCCTTTTACTTCGTAAGCCCACTTGCGGCAAAGTTTAAGTGCTGTTTCCACAGCTTCTACACCGGTATTCATCGGCAACACTTTGTCGTAACCAAAATAGTTAGTTATGAATTGTTCATAAGCTCCTAAAGCATCATTGTAAAAAGCCCGGCTGGTCAACGTAAGTTTTTGAGATTGTTCGATAAATGCTGCAAGAATTTTAGGATGACAATGTCCCTGGTTCAATGCAGAATAACCGCTCAGAAAATCATAATACTTTTTTTCGTCAACATCCCAAACATAAACGCCCTGGCCGCGACTTAATACTACAGGAATGGGATGATAATTATGTGCTCCATATTCTTCTTCGAGTGCTATATAATAATGTGTCTTGTCAGACATGGTAATTGTCGTTTGCATAAAATGAGAATTCTAAAAGGTGAAATAAAAAATATCAGATCGA
The DNA here is from genome assembly GCA_035550155.1 of Chitinophagaceae bacterium. Lineage (GTDB taxonomy): Bacteria > Bacteroidota > Bacteroidia > Chitinophagales > Chitinophagaceae > UTBCD1. The sequence goes on from DASZPW010000427.1 coordinate 7,209, forward strand.
AAAGATCATGCCGTAACAGGCTTTTATCCTCGATGATTCAGAAAATCAAGATTAATACTGAGGAAATGTGGTATGTGCGATTTTGAATAGATATTCCGAAATTTGATGCAAGTTAAAAAAAATACAGCAGAACTCCGAATTGAAATCAGGATTTGCGTTGTTTTGAATAAATAAAAATTAAAGAAACATTATGTCATATACTATTCCTTCTGCCACCCGCATCGGTCATGTTCATCTGAAAGTCACTGATATCGAACAGTCGCTGAAATTTTATAGGGATATTTTAGGTTTCGAGATACAGCAATATTATGGCGATAGCGCTGTCTTCATTTCCGCTGGCGGGTATCATCATCATATCGGGCTTAATACATGGCACAGCAAGAACACAGGGCCTGCCCCGGTTCGTTCAGCTGGTTTGTATCATGTCGCCATTTTGTACCCGGAACGAAAAGACCTGGCTACAATTTTGAAAAGATTAATAGAAGCAAAATATCCTTTGACCGGCGCTGCTGATCATGGAGTTTCAGAAGCTATTTACCTGGACGATCCTGATCGAAACGGCATCGAATTATATTGGGATAAACCAAAAGATCAGTGGCCAAGAGATGCGCAGGGTAATTTGCAAATGGTAACAGAGCCACTGGATCTCGAAGCTTTAGTGCAACTCGCTGAATAATTCTTTGACGAAATAATGTGCTGGAAAAGAAAAAGAAGTTTTCATTTCTTTTTTGAAAATGCCAAACACTGTACTTCCGCTTCCGGACATACCGGCATAAACTGCATTTGATGTATATAAACCCTCTTTTATTTTTTTGATCTCCGGATAATTTTT
>DASZPW010000428.1:0-5617 GCA_035550155.1 Chitinophagaceae bacterium
CTACCATAGTTTGGTACCAACAGATCTGTTTAACTGGAATAGTTTATTAACTGCAAAAGGATTTATCCTGATCGTTGTTGGTGGCTTTTTAGTCGGTTTTGGCACCCGTTATGCCGGTGGCTGCACTTCCGGTCATTCCATCATGGGAATATCTAATCTGCAATTGTCTTCGATAGTAGCTACAATTTGTTTTATGATCGGCGGACTGATCATGGCCAATTTTATTCTTCCTTACATTTTACAACTTTAAAAAATGAGTGAAACAAAAATTATAAAACCGGTTTTGAAAGAGGCGAATACTGATTTCGAGGTCCGATCGCTGGATACAATGTGCCTTAATAAATCTGAATTGCAACATCCCTCATGGTATAATCTGAAATATTTTGCTGCGGGAATTTTATTCGGGATTATTTTGGTCAAATCGGAAGTGGTATCCTGGTTTCGCATTCAGGAGATGTTTCGTTTTCAGAGTTTTCATATGTATGGAGTGATCGGTTCGGCGATCGTAGTAGGAATTATTTCTATTCAGTTGATCAAAAAATTCAGGATCAAGAGTATTCATGGAGAGCCGATAGAATTACATCCTAAACCTTTTAATAAAGGACAGGTCTTTGGCGGATTGTTATTTGGTTTTGGTTGGGCATTGACCGGCGCCTGTCCCGGTCCATTGTATGCATTGATCGGAAGTGGTGCTTTGGTGATCATTGTAGCACTGGGCAGCGCAATAGCCGGCACCTGGGTTTATGGATTGCTGAGAGCCCGTTTACCTCATTAAATTGTTCACAGTTGAGAACTATTCGCACATCGTGGTTTCCTTTTCTTCTCGGAATAATTTTTTTTATTGCGTTCCTGGGTGATATTTTATTTTCAAAAACTTCTGATGGCGAAAAAAAAATGGCAGGTGAAACGACCTGGCATTCTCCGGATATTAATTTGGTACCACAAACTCCCGAAGGAGATTTGATCAGATACGGGCGGGAACTTATTGCCAATACTTCAAAATATCTTGGCCCAAGAGGGATCGTTGCTCAAATTACTAATGGAATGAATTGCCAGAATTGCCACATTGAAGCGGGAACAAGATTGCCCGTCAATTCTTTTTTTGCGGTTGCATCTACTTATCCAAGATATCGTGAACGAAGCGGAAGAGTGGAATCGATTGAATTCAGAGTTAATGATTGTCTGCAGCGAAGCCTGAACGGAAATCCGATCGACAGCCTGAGTAAAGAAATGCGGGCCATCGTTGCATATTTGAAATGGGTGGGAAAAGAGGTGAAACCGGGAGAAAAATTATCAGCTGCTGCTGAACTTTCATTTTTAACCCGGGCTGCTGATACACTGAAAGGAAAAATGATATTTCAAGAAAAATGTATGCGCTGTCATCAACGTAACGGACAAGGTGTGTTGGATCGTGATTCTGCAGATTATCGTTATCCGCCACTTTGGGGCGCCAACAGTTATAATATAAGTGCGGGAATGTATCGTATTTCCAGCCTGGCAATTTTTATAAAATATAATATGCCTTTTGACCTGGCAGTGAGTGGGCCGCAATTGAGCGATGAAGAAGCCTGGGATGTGGCAGCTTTTATATGTTCACAACCGAGACCATTTAAAGATTTTCCCGACGATTGGCCAAAACTTTCATCCAAGCCAATTGATTTTCCTTTTGGCCCGTATACAGATGCATTTACCCAACAACAACACAAGTACGGACCTTTTCTCCCGATAAAAGAAGCGAATGCTTCTGTTCGCAAAAAAAATGGCGATCATTAAGTAAAAAAATGCAGACACAATTGTGCGTCTGCATTGCCTAAATTTTTTATATCTCTTTTTTAACCGGCGTAGCAATATTTGCAACCATGTTCCTGAGCCCGGCCTACCGCCCAAACACCTGATGGTACAACCTGGATACCGGGAAGCAATCCGGAAGTCCAATCGTTAAAAACTTCTTTTGCATCCATATTCATTTGACCGGCAACAACAGTACTCAGCACTGTCATGGCTGCATGGCAAACGCAGAACATGACACCGCTTTCCTGTAATTCATTAATACCGATCTGTACTTCGCCAAAACCGGGAATGGAAAAATCACCTTTCGCCGGTTTCCAGAAAGGATTCCTGGTCGAAGGTTGTTTCGTTTTGGGATCGTTGAATTTGAAAAATTCACCAAACTTGTATTTTTCCCAAATTCTGTTTTCAAAGGCAAAAGGAATTCCGTTATGACGCAGAACCACTACTACGCCACAATCTGATTCAGGAGTTTTTGTTGCAGCATTGGTTAATAAAAAAACTCTTGGCCAGGCAAAAGGCATTATTTCATTAGGTCCAACTACATCGAAAACGATGCGATGTGTTCCTTTTACTTTATTGAACCACGCATCAGGATCATCATCTGTGCCCGGGATAAAATTATTTTCTGCATGAGCTGCAATCGGGCTGAAAGCAGCAAGGCTCATTGCTGCGGCACCAGTTGCAATGGTACCCAAAAAACGTCGACGATCGGTTGTTGATTTTGAATCGTTGGTTGCCATAACAGTGTAAGTTTAGGTGATTAATAATTTGAATTTTAAAAAGTCCGAGAAGCTACGAAAAAAAAATGATTCCACTTGCCGGAAAATTATTTCATTGTAAATGATATCTTTAAAATACCACTTTGCGGGTATTGATCAAATTTTAATTGATAATAACTTTAAACACCGTCGCTGAATAATTTTTATTTAAAAGAAAATAGATTTAAAAAATATCATCATGAAGAAACTTATAATTCTTTGCTTCCTGCACGGCAGTTATATGGCGCAATCACAGATACAATTCTGGACCAAAGACGAGATCATCAATAAACAATTTCAGCAAGTGAGGAAAGAAATGAAAATTTCTAAAGTGTACAATTATGTTACTTCAGAATATTGGACTGTTGATGACAGCAGCCGGTACAATGAGATCACAGATTACGACCAAGAAGGACGTAAAATAGGCTACAGAAAATATAAAACTGATTGGGTAAAGAACAAGAGATATTTTATGTATATCGATTCCATATTTTATTCCGGGAAAGGGGTGTTTTCTGAATTGAAAAGGTATAGCCCGCAAAATGACGGAAGTTATTATACACTCAGTTATGATGCGAAAGTGATCATGAATGCAAAAGGTCAGATTCAACGGATCAATTATTACAGCGGCAATGCCGCTACTGAATTGAGCAGTTATGATCTCTATACATATGATGTTAAGAACAGGGTGATCAAAATTGTGTCATATACTCCCAATGGAGAAAAAGATACTGAATGGAAAATTGATTATGATAATGCAAACAGAGTGGTAAAAGTCCGTTCGGCATCAGCTTTTGGAAATACGGATTATGTGATGAAATATACTGCTGATGGGCTATTGGCTCTTTACACAGAATTATATGACGGTAAAGAAAAGCAGGGAGAAACAACATATAAGTACGATAGCAATAAACGATTGATCCAGGCAGACAATCAAACTTCTTCTGATTATACGGATACAATGCAATATTCGTATCATGACAATGATAAATTATTTTATCATTCTTACCTGAAATACCCAATGCCGGAGGGAAATGGTACCCGGATCGCTCATGAATTCCTGGTATATAAATTTGAACTGAACGAATAGTTTTATTTGATAAAAAGGTTTTAAAAAAATCCTTGCCCTAACTTTGCGGCCGCATGGCTCCATCAATTGCTAACAGATCCTCCCGCCCCGTGGCTATCTGGCTGCTGGTAGGTGTTGGGATGATCATCATCCAGGTTTTATTGGGCGGCATCACCCGCATTACAGGATCAGGTCTCTCCATCACAGAATGGAAACCGATCATGGGCGTATTGCCTCCAATGAATGAAACCGCCTGGAATAGTGCATTTGAAAAATACAAGCAGATCGCCCAGTACAAATACCTAAATTCTTATTTTACCCTTCACGATTTCAAATTTATTTTTTTCTGGGAATGGTTTCACCGGCTGTGGGCAAGACTGATAGGAGTGGTATTCCTCATTCCGTTCATTATTTTTTTAATTCAGAAAAGATTTAAAAAGGAAATGATCCGCCCGATGATCATTTTGTTTTTGCTTGGAGCAGTGCAAGGCCTGGTTGGCTGGATCATGGTATTGAGCGGATTGGAAGATTCACAGGCATTATATGTAAGCCATTACAAACTCGCTATTCATTTTATCCTTGCATTGGGATTATTATGTTATACATTATGGTTTGCATTGGATCTTTTAGTTCCAAAAGAACAATTAGTCGTGCATGCATCGTTAAGAAAATTTACAATTTGGATTACGTTATTGCTGGTAGTACAATTAATTTATGGAGCATTTATGGCGGGTTTAAAAGCAGCTTCTGCAGCGCCAACCTGGCCTGACATCAATGGGAATTGGATACCTGTAAATTTTCATTCTTTTGGTGACCATCAATTTTCAGGGCTTTCATTTCTCACCGACAATCCTTTGATGGTTCAATTCATTCATCGTAATCTTGCTTACCTGGTCACCATATTAATCTTTGTCTGGCTTTGGAAAACCAGAAAGGCGACTTCAACGAATTTATTCAGGAAAACAAAATGGCTGCCGGTAGTGATTGTTCTGACGCAGGTATTATTGGGAATTTTTACCGTGCTGAATTCATTACATCAAGAATATTTTTTATGGCTGGGCATTGCTCACCAGTTTACAGCAATGCTTCTTTTGCTGACAATGGTATGGATGATTTTCATCATCCGGGGCCACAACAAATCTATTATGTCTTAAACTCTATTTGAAAGAGCAGGCATTTATCAGTAATTTTAGTTTTAACAGCATTTGTAACATGAAAGCCTGGCTGAAAGGTTTTATTCATTCTTTCCCGATCCAATTGTTATTTCTTCATTTCAGGAAATACCAGGTGTTGCTGGTGTTCTGGTTCGTTTTGTTCAGCACTATCGGTGGAACGTTCATGAAGACCTTTGGGGCAGATTCTTTATTCCTGGCGCCGGAATATCTCGGCAATGTCAATTCATTCAGCTATGCTATTGTCGGCATTTCTGTCGGTATGTTCATAATGAGCTGGAACATTGCCACGTTCATTCTTTTCAGCAAGCATTTTCGCTTTTTATCAGCCACTACTAATCCATTCTTAAAATATTGCATCAATAATTTTATCATTCCTTTATTGTTCCTTCTATTTTATTTTATCCGGGCATATGATTTTGTTCATAACAAGGAGCTGATACCAACTACAGAAATTCTTTTTTTCGCCGGAGGATTTTTAGCAGGGTTGATCTTTATTCTTGCCGTTTCATTTTTATATTTCTTTCGTGCTGATAGAACGATCCTGCGCCGGATGATGCCGGTGATAAATAATCCGAAAGAATATATCAGGCATCATCATGAACTGGAAGAACAGCAAACTGATAAAAGCCTGATCCGTGTAGAATGGTATTTTGAATCGCCAAGGAAATTGCGCAAAACAAGGAACGTATCGCACTATACCGATCAGTTTATTGAATCCATTTTCAAGAGTCATCATTTCGCAGCCATACTTTCAGTGTTTGCCGCCTTTATTTTTTTGGTGATCGTTGGTTTTTTTCTCGATTACCAGGTATTCCAGATACCAG
>DASZPW010000429.1:0-2994 GCA_035550155.1 Chitinophagaceae bacterium
TCTATGGCGATGGGGCGCAAAGAAAATTTTTACAGGAAGAAATTGATAAACATGATCTTAATATCAGGCTATGCGGTGTTCAAAAAGATCTTTATAAAATCCTTCCCCGATATGATGCTTTTGTAATGTGCTCATGGTACGAAGGCTTTTCGTTAGCGCTGATGGAAGCTATGGCTGTTGGTTTGCCCCCGATACTTTCCGATATACCCGTATTGAGGGAAGCAGCAGGAGAAGCAGCTCTATATATAGACAATAAAAGACCGGAGGATCTGGTTGAGAAGATTAACAAGCTGATTCAGGATAAAGAAAGATTTGCTGAATTATCGCAATTAGCTTTTGAAAGAGCGTCTTCATTGTCCAGAAAAGAAAATCATATTAAAAAACTTATCGAATTATACGAGTCGTGAGATTTTAGATTTGTTTAGTCTATGTGTACATTACAATTAATAAGACCACTGCGGTTTTAAAAACATGGTTTCAATCATCAATCCCTTTAATTTTCAAGCATTAAAAAAAGAAGGTAACTTTTATGTAGATTCTAAGGGTAATAGTTTTCCTATGAAAAATGGTGTATTGAGAATTGTTCCTGAAGACAACTACACAAAAAGCTTCGGTTTTCAGTGGAATAAATTTCAGAAAACACAGATAGATCGTGAGGCACAAAACCTTCAATTCAGCAAGGAGCGCTTTTTTGCTGAAACAGTATGGAATAAAGAGGATTTGAGTGGTAAGAATGTTCTGGAAGTAGGAAGCGGTGCTGGCCGGTTTTCAAAAATAGTATTGGAATATACGAATGCCAATTTATACAGCATTGATTATTCGGATGCGGTTTCAGCAAATTATAATAATAACGGTCATTATGGCGATCGTTTCAAACTATTCCAGGCCAGTATCTATGAAATGCCTTTCCCTGATAATAGTTTTGAAAAGGTCTTTTGTTTTGGCGTTCTTCAGCATACTCCTGATTTTAAACGATCAGTAAAATGCCTTGTTGATAAAGTAAAACCCGGTTGCGAGTTGGTTGTTGATTTTTATTGCATAAAAGGCTTGTGGACAAAAATTCATTCAAAATATTTGCTAAGGCCAATTACAAAGAGAATAAAACATGAAAAATTATTGCACCTGATCGAAAAAAATGTAGGATGGCTCATGCGCTTATATTTCTTTTTTGATAAGATTAAAATAGGAAAAATTGTAAACAGGTTCCTTCCTATTTGTGATATAAAAGGAACACTACCAACTAATCTTAGTAAGCAGGAGTTGAGAGAATGGGTTATATTGGACACTTTTGATATGTTTTCGCCTCAATACGATTCACCACAAAAATTATCCACTGTTAAGAAATGGTTTGAAGAGTTCGGAATGGACGTAAGATTTGCAGGAGAAGTTGTTTATGGAAATAGGTTCAAAGCTATCACTGTAAAGGGGATTAAAAAATAATTATGTGTGGAATAGCCGGTTTTGTTGATTTCAATAATAAAAGCGATCAGGATTTGCTGAGCAGGATGACATCCAGTTTGCAACATCGTGGACCGGATGGACAAGGATTATTTTTTAAAAACACTAACGATGCGGCAATAGGACTTGGTCACAGGCGTCTATCTATTATAGATCTCAGTACGGCTGCCAATCAACCGATGGGGTATGACGGATTGCAGGTTATTTTTAATGGAGAAATTTATAATTACGAGGAAATACGAAATGTATTGATCAAAAAGGGGCATCAGTTTTTAACTCATTCTGATACTGAAGTGATATTACATTCATGGAGGGAGTGGGGCGATAAGGCTATCGAACAATGGCATGGAATGTTTGCGGTGGTACTATATGATGAACGTTCAAATGAGATAATTTGTATCAGGGACAGGGCGGGAGTTAAACCTTTTTTTTATTATTGGAAAGATGATCTCTTCATTTTTGGATCCGAATTAAAAGCGCTTATTGCACATCCACAATTCAAAAAAGAAATTGAGCCGGATGCGGTCGCATCTTATTTGCAATATGGATATGTTTCGCATCCTTATTGTATTTTCAGATACACGAATAAACTTAAGCCAGGTCATTATTTGCGTTTGAAATTAAACGCAAAAGATATCAATGTTTATCAGTACTGGAATGTTTATACTTATTATAATAAGCCAAAACTAAAGATCGATCTGCAAGAATCCATTGTACAGACAGAAAGTATTTTGCAAAAAGCATTTCAATACCGTATGGTTGCCGATGTACCTGTAGGTGTATTTTTAAGCGGTGGATTTGACAGTACATGTGTTACTGCCTTGCTCCAAAAGAACAGCAGTGAGAAGATCAAGACTTTTACTATAGGGACTACCGATAAAAAATTGAACGAGGCACCCTATGCAAAACAGATAGCAGCGCACCTTGGTACAGATCATACAGAGTATTATTGTACTTCACAGGAAGCTTTGGACATCATCCCTGACTTGCCACACTATTATGATGAACCTTTTGCTGATAGCAGTGCTATTCCCACAATTTTAGTTAGCCGATTAGCAAGACAGAAAGTTACCGTTGCTCTTTCCGCAGATGCAGGCGATGAGGTTTTTGCTGGGTATAATCGCTATGATTATATTTCACGTTACGGAAAAAAAATTGCGGCGATACCAAAGCCATTCCGTAAGATCGCTGTTGCAGCTATGGAATCTGTTTCTTCGGAAAAAATACCTTATTTGAGACATAAACGGAATTTTCATAGTCGGTATGACAAACTAAAAAATTTGCTTATCGATCCTACACCGGCTGAACTTCTGAAAAATCTCAGTCTGACCTTTACGTGGAAAGAAATTAACCGGTTGTTTTCTCAAAGTGTTACTGAATTACCCACTGCACATACGAGCACTAAATTGGCCTCTGGCTACAAAGACCCAATTGCATACATGATGGCGATAGACTACGAAACATATATGGTAGATGATATTTTACAAAAAGTGGACAGGGCTACTATGTCTGTAAGCCTTGAGGGCAGAGAACCGT
>DASZPW010000430.1:0-7261 GCA_035550155.1 Chitinophagaceae bacterium
CCTTCCTCACGTCTTACGACGGCAGTTTCACTAGAGTTCCCAGCGTTACCTGATGGCAACTAGTGATGGGGGTTGCGCTCGTTGCGGGACTTAACCCAACACCTCACGGCACGAGCTGACGACAGCCATGCAGCACCTTACAATCTGTGTATTGCTACAAGATGAGCTTTCACCCACTGTCAAATTGCATTCTAGCCCAGGTAAGGTTCCTCGCGTATCATCGAATTAAACCACATGCTCCACCGCTTGTGCGGACCCCCGCCAATTCCTTTGAGTTTCAATCTTGCGATCGTACTTCCCAGGTGGATCACTTAATGCTTTCGCTCAGACACCAACAGTGTATCGCTGATGTCGAGTGATCATCGTTTAGGGCGTGGACTACCAGGGTATCTAATCCTGTTTGATCCCCACGCTTTCGTGCCTCAGCGTCAATATTCCCGTAGTGAGCTGCCTTCGCAATGGGTGTTCTATGTCATATCTAAGCATTTCACCGCTACATGACATATTCCGCTCACCTCCAGGGTATTCAAGACAGATAGTATCAATGGCAGTTTCCGGGTTAAGCCCAGAGATTTCACCACTGACTTACCTGCCCGCCTACGCACCCTTTAAACCCAGTGAATCCGGATAACGCTTGCACCCTCCGTATTACCGCGGCTGCTGGCACGGAGTTAGCCGGTGCTTATTCATCTGGTACCGTCAACCACCCAAGAAAAGGTGGGTTTCTTCCCAAATAAAAGAAGTTTACAATCCAGAGGACCTTCATCCTCCACGCGGCATGGCTGGGTCAGACTTGCGTCCATTGCCCAATATTCCTTACTGCTGCCTCCCGTAGGAGTCGGGCCCGTGTCTCAGTGCCCGTGTGACTGGTCGTGCTCTCACACCAGTTACTGATCGAAGGCTTGGTGGGCCGTTACCCCGCCAACTACCTAATCAGGCGCACGCCCATCTTTAAGCGCCGGAGCTATAATTATAAAGCGATGCCACTTCATAATGTTACGGGGTATTAATCCAAGTTTCCCTGGGCTATGCCCCACTTAATGGAAGGTTGTGTACGTGTTCCGCACCCGTTTGCCGGTCGCCAGCATCTGTATTGCTACAAACCTGCTGCCCCACGACTTGCATGTATTAAGCCTGCCGCTAGCGTTCATCCTGAGCCAGGATCAAACTCTCCATTGTAAATGTTGTTTGATACTGACATTATTAACTTCTCAAAAAATTAACGTGTCAAATCGAATGTATTTCGCTTGACTTACCTTGATTCCGTCCCGATGGCTATCGGGATCGGAGTGCTATTGTTTCCCAACTTTCAAAGATCTTCTGACACTTAGTTTGTGCCACCGTTTTTAAAACGGGAGTGCAAAGGTAAGAGTCTAATTATATCTACCAAATCTTTTTCGGAGAATTCCGATTTTTTTGGTGTGATTTTCAATTGATTTTAGAAGAGCTATGCCAATTTTTTTTGGCGGACGGCAAAGATACGGAGAGTTACTATTTCTACAAACTTTAAAGACCAATTTTGTTCACATTTATACACATTGAACTAACTAAATGTGGATTTCAATGCCAGATTTTACATGAAATTTTGTTCGATCAATCACAAATTCTTTTTTACAGGAGTACTTAACAGCTGCTTGAAAACTTTTCCTGTCAAGGATTTCAGTCATTTTTGAAGTCCATGCTCAGTCCTTTGAAGGAGATTTCATTTTTCTTTTACAATGTCAGCGGGATACTCCACTTTCACCAAAAATAATCCATGGGCGGGAGCTCCAAAATAAGCCCGTGACGAGTCTTTTGCTTCTATAATTTTTCTGAACACGTTATTATCCTGATCTTCTCTGCTTAGTTTTAGCATGGTAGCAACTAATGCCCTAACCATGCCCCTTAAAAAACGATTGGCTTTTACGCGATATACCAGCATATCATCCTGCCAATACCATTCGCTTTCCATAATGCTGCAATTAAAATTTTTTACCTGAGTCCTTTTTTTGGAGAACGATGAAAAATCGGTATAACTCATAATGGTCTTTGCATATTGCTGCAGCTTTTCTATATGCATTTTATAAGGAAAGAAAAAAGCTGTTTCCCGGTAAAAAGGGTTTTTGAACCGGTAGATAAAGTATTTGTATTCCCGGCTTACAGCATCAAATCGACAATGTGCCTCATCTGATACCGGTAAGACATTTTTAATCACAATATCTGCAGGAAGGATCGCATTTAATTTATACCTAAACTGCGGATTCAACTCTTCATTGTAATCAAAATGAAAAAAATTCTGGAACGCATGGACGCCTGCATCGGTTCTGGACGAGCCTACCATTACAATCTTTTTCTTTTGTAACACTTCAAATGCTTTTTCAACTTCCGACTGAATCGTATCTGCATTTTTCTGTGTTTGAAAACCGCTGTAAGCTGTGCCTTTGTAGGAGACTTCCAAAAAATATCGAGACATGCTGATTTAATTGCGAAGCATTGCTTTGAACCTATTTATATAGTATGGATCCTTCAGTTCGGATTGTAGCGATGCAAAGTTTTCTATATCAGAAACGTACTTATATGCCGCATCAAAAAAACTGTATTTTCCTGCATCATCCAGAAATAATGTACTCAGGTTTTTTATCTGAGCAGTAGAAAAGCAAACCCCCTTAAAATATTTTTTTGCCGCATCGATCATTTCTTCATTTCCATTTAATGCGGCCATAATTTTTCTCAAATCAAAAAAATCTTTGTCATTTGCAGTTACCACACAATTATTTTTAAACCCGGATTTAACAACTGTTGAATCGGTATATAACAATTTTTTTTCAGAAACATCCTTATTCTGATTATTAGATGCAGCAGTGTTTACCGGCACCTCGGTCGAATCAATTACTATGTCAAGAAATTTTACATCCTCTTTTTTCCCTGCGTCCGATTTTTTATCAGACTGAACCGGCTCAGGAATAAAAATCGAAATGGTATCTTTTCCGGTACCATAATCATCAATGTATGTCAATGAAAATCCGGTGGTGGTAGAACTCTCAGATTTCCGGATCACTGTTGATCTTTTATAAGGCGCTGCGGGCAGGGATTTTATCTCATCATTTTTTACCACAGGCTGTTCGTTCTTATTTTTTGGCTCTGTACTACTTGTTTCTATTGATTTAGTACCAGACGTATCCTTTTTATTAACCACTACCTGGTCCGCTATTGATGTTTTTTTCTCTTCAGCTTTTATCTCTTCCGGTTTTTGCTTCAATGTGGAATCTCCGGTTGCTTTGGCAAGAATATCGGTAAAAGGAGAAACATTTGTTTGACCGGACTTATCATTTGTTTCTGCAGCAGTTGCTGCCATTTGCACTGCCATTGTTTGCAGATCAAATAATCCCCAGCCTTTATCCCCAAAATTTTTTACAAGATATCCATGATCTTTAGCCCCAACTTTTAAGGAGAAATGTTGTTCCGGCCATTTGTTTTGAGGGAATCCTATACTGAAGTCATAGGTGCTATCATACAATTTTGAAAGAATCACATATCCTGACGCAGCAGAACTGAACACTTTATTATTCAGTTTGACAAAAAAGGGTTGCTCCTGTTCTGTCTGGAGATAGACAAAATATACACGCTGGGAAAAAGCTCCGCAACCTGCCAATAATATAAATAAGCACAGGATGGATTTTTTCATTTCCGTTGGTTGATTATGAGGCAAAAATAGGCGAAATAACGCTAGTATAATCTGTTAAAAAGTAACCTCCCATCCTTTTTGTATGCGTCCGAAAATCGAACTCCCCTAATTTTGCCGCACTTTAAATTTTTTATATGAGGAAAATTATTGTCGGATTGATTCTGATGAACTCAATAACGATTGTATTTGCGCAAAACAAACAGCCGGTTGATACTTCCTGGAAAAAAATATACAGGGAAACGGCTACTAAGATCAATGACCTTGTACATACCAAACTGGATGTACGTTTTGATTTTGACAAAGCCTATATGTATGGAAAAGCATGGATCACATTAAAACCACATTTCTACTCTACTGATTCACTCACACTGGATGCAAAAGGAATGGAGTTTCACAAAGTGGCGATCGTAAAAGGCACTACGATGAAAGATCTGAACTATTCAAATGACGACATGCAGATCCATATAACATTAGATAAAACTTATAAAGGTGGCGAGCCTTACACCGTATTTATTGATTATACTTCAAAACCCAATGAAGTAAAAGTAAAAGGCAGTGCGGCCATCACGGATGCCAAAGGATTGTATTTTATCAATCCCCAGGGAAAAGAAAAAGATAAACCAACCGAGATATGGACACAAGGCGAAACAGAAGCCAATTCTGTATGGATGCCAACCATTGACAAGCCCAATCAAAAAACCACTGACGAGATCTACATGACTGTGCCCGACAAATATGTAACTCTTTCCAATGGTTTATTGATCAGCAAAAAGAAAAATGCAGACGGCACCCGTACTGATTACTGGAGAATGGATCTCCCGCATGCTCCCTACCTGTTCTTTATGGGAGTCGGAGATTTTGCTATTATAAAAGATTCATATAAAGGGAAAGAAGTAAGTTATTATGTAGATAAAGATTATGCTTCGGTTGCAAGAAAAATTTTTGGTCTTACGCCGGAAATGATCGCATTTTATTCCAAAATAACAGGAGTAGATTATCCCTGGCCAAAATATTCTCAGATAACAGGCCATGATTATGTAAGCGGCGCTATGGAAAACACAACAGCTACCCTACACTCCGATGCAGCCCAGCAAGATGCCCGGGAACTTACTGATGGAAACAATTGGGAAACTACAATCGCTCATGAACTCTTTCATCAATGGTTCGGTGACCTGGTGACGACAGAAAGCTGGAGCAATATCACCTTGAATGAGTCATTTGCGGATTACAGTGAAACGCTTTGGGAAACGTACAAATATGGAAAAGACGCCGGCGATGAGCAAAATTATAATGACCGGCAAGGTTATTTGTCCAGTCCCGGTGATGCCAAAAAAGACCTTGTTCGTTTTTATTATAAGGACAAGGAAGATGTATTTGACGGAGTAAGCTATCCAAAAGGCGGAGCGATCCTGCATATGCTCCGCAATTTTGTTGGTGACAGTGCATTTTTCAAAGCATTGAATCTTTACCTGACCATTAACAAATTCAAATCAGCAGAAGCGCAGCAATTGCGTCTTGCATTTGAAGAAGTAACCGGCCGTGATCTGAACTGGTTCTGGAATCAATGGTATTACGGCGCCGGACATCCCACTCTTGATATTGATTATAGTTATGACGAGTCAGCAAAAAAAGAAAGAGTTATAGTAACTCAAACACAACCTGATAAAACCTTCAAACTACCGGTTGCAATTGATGTATATAATGGTACTAATAAAACGAGATACGATGTGTGGGTAAATGACAAATCCGATACATTCTACTTTGATGCTGCGCAAAAGCCAGACCTGACGAATTTTGATGCTGATAAAATTTTACTGTGTACCAAGAAAGAAAATAAAACCCTGGATGAATACATTTTTCAATATAAAAATGCAGGGAATTATGTGGACAGAAGAGAAGCAATAGATTTTGCATCAAAACACCAGGATGATCCGAAAGCTGTAGCATTTTTGCAAACCGCCTTAAACGACAGGTATGCCGGGCTTCGCAATCTTGTTATCAACAGGCTGGATCTTAAAAAGCAAAATGTAAAAGATGCGGTTGAGTCCACTTTAGCTACCCTCGCAAAGAGTGATCCTAAACGTATAGTAAAAGCGAATGCAATAGCAAAACTTGGCTTATATGAAAAGCCCGAGTATGCAGGTTTATTCAAAGCTGCTATTACTGATTCTTCCTATACTGTTTCAGGTAATGCATTGGAAGCTCTGTCCGATATTGATAGCGCTGCTGCATTTAGCGAAGCGAAACGATTATCATCAGAACCTTCTAAAGGAAAACTTGCATCTGCTATCACATCTATCATGGTAAAATCAGGAGATGAATCTTCTGCCGATGTCATTCTGAGCAGTTTTGAAAAAATGCCCTTGTCTCAAAATAAATTCAATCTTTTGCAATCGATCGGTGATTTCCTGGGTAAATCAAAAAATATTTCGACGGTGAAAAAAGGTGTTGATGC
Source organism: Chitinophagaceae bacterium (assembly GCA_035550155.1). GTDB lineage: Bacteria > Bacteroidota > Bacteroidia > Chitinophagales > Chitinophagaceae > UTBCD1. The sequence continues at coordinate 6,120 of DASZPW010000430.1, forward strand.
CATTGTAAAGTTCCGGGATGATATTCCGGATGCATTTAAGGATCAAACAAGCCCGTTCATCAATGGACTATTGCTGAGAGGATTGGCTGAAAAGAAGAAAGCGGCAGGTTTGCAGGAGCAGGCGGATTACATTCTTTCCAAATTACCGGAAGCGGATAAGAAGGGATTTTAAAATAATAAGTAAAAAGAAAAAGGCGGGGAAAATTTTCCCGCCTTTTTTATTATATAAATATTTTACCAGCCACCAGAGGCGCCACCTCCGCCTCCTCCACCACCGCCAAATCCTCCGAAACCACCGCCACCTCCACCGGACCATCCGCCACCGCCACCTCTATTCCAACCACCACTCATCATACTTCCAATAATCCAACCTGTACCAAAATTTCCTAAGCCACCACCGCCGCCGCCCCTGTTGCCAAGACTTCCAAGAATTCCAAAAATGATGATAAGGAGAAAAAAGATAGTTCCGATTCCTATTCCTTTACCTTTCCTGCTGCCATAACCTTCGGGAGCTTTGTATTCACCCGCTGCAGCTTTAATGATATCATCGGTGGCCACATCAATTCCCCTGTAAAAATTCCCGGCTTTAAAGTTTGGAGTCAGGTCATTGTCAATAATGCTTTTGGCTGTTATGTCCGGCACCGCTCCTTCAAGCCCATATCCTACTTCTATTCTTATTTTGTGATCATCTTTTGCAATTAATAAAACGATGCCATTATTTTTATCCTTATTCCCAACTCCCCAACTTCTTAAAATCTGCAGGGCCACTTCTTCCACAGCATAGTCACCTGTAGTGGGGATGATGACGACAGCGACCTGGTTAGAAGTGCTATCATCATAAGCAACGAGCTTATTTTCCAATGCTTCCCTCTGCTCTGGTGTAAGTGTATTGGTAAAATCATTCACCAACCTGGGAGGATTGGGACGAGCCGGCACAACTTTATCAATCTGCGCCGATGCACAAATAGAAAAAAGGAAAACAGGTATGAATAAAAGGAAACGCTTCATCGGGTTTTACCTGCCGAATACAATATCATCCGGCAGTTCGTTTTTATCAATGTATTTATGATGGGGAAAATGTTTTTGCAGATCCTGACCCACTTCTAATATTGCCAGGCGAATACCTTCGGCAAAATTATTTT
>DASZPW010000431.1:0-3147 GCA_035550155.1 Chitinophagaceae bacterium
GAAGAAACGTCACAATAACTGTCATTAATTATAACGCCTGGTTTCTCTTCTCCCGGCATTCCAAAACGGATCAATTTCATAGTGTCTATGTATTAAGTTTAAGGAATCCTCCGTCAATAGGATAATCACAACCGGTAACGAAAGAAGCCTCATCGCTGCAGAGATACAAAGCGAGGTGTGCCACTTCTTCGGGTTTGCCCATTCTTCCGATCGGTTGTGTCTTTGATAATTTTTCAAACATCGCTGCTTCATTACCCGGGTAATTTTTTTTCAAAAAACCATCCACAAAAGGTGTATGCACTCTTGCCGGAGAAATAGAATTGCAGCGAATGTTTTCATGAATGTAATCTTTGGCTACACTCAATGTCATTGCAGCAACAGCGCCTTTTGCGGTGCTATATGCAAAACGATCCGGAATCCCTGTCCATGCAGCGATAGATGCCATATTGATAATAACACCGCCGCCCGATAATTGTAATTGCGGAATTGCTGCGTAAATACAGTTGTACACACCTTTTACATTTACCAGCATCACTTTGTCAAAATCTGCTTCCGACGTGTTGCCTGCTTTCCCAATATGTGCAATGCCGGCATTGTTGATCAGAATATTGATCGGGCCGATAGCTTTGAAAATATTCACTATCGCATTTTGATCAGAAACATCTGCAGCATGAATAACAACTTTCCCATTATCCTTTTTTATTTCATCGGCTGTTTGTTGAGCGGCCGCTTCATTCAATTCAATGATGTGAACAGAAGCTCCTTGTTTTGCAAAAAGCATTGAGATAGATTTCCCGATACCAGAGCCGCCGCCGGTGATCACTGCTGTTTTATTATCGAGTCGGAACATTGATCAGCTTTTTACTTTAAATCCTTTCCATCCGTACCAGGCCACCACTATAAAACAGATTAAAGGTACAACATATGCACGGGCAGTGGATTGTTCTGATAGCATGCCCATCACATAGGGAACCAATGCACCGCCAACAATGGACATGATGATAAATGAAGCTCCTTTTTTTGTATGATGTCCGAGATCTTTTACGCCAAGGGCAAAAATGGTCGGGAACATGATGGATTCAAAAAAGAAGATCGTCATCAAGGAATAAACGGACAGCCATCCTTTGCCACCGATCACGACGATACAAAGAAAAATATTGATGATAGAATAGATCAACAGCAATTTGTTTGCTTCTATTTTTTTCATCAGGGCTGTTCCGGCAAATCGTCCTATAGTGAATAAGAATAAACTTACTGATAAAAGATAAGATGCTTTGGCATTATCAATATTTTTTCCGGCTTCTGTACAATAATTTATGAATAAAGCAGCCACGCCTACCTGCGCAGCGACATAAAAGAATTGAGCGATGACCGCATTCACAAAATTCCGGTGATGAAACAAGGGCCTGGTGTCCTGCGCTGCTTCTGAAACGAGAGAACTTTCTTTTATTTCCGGCAAAGGAGTTCTGAAAAAAAATCCTGCTACGAGTAGTACGATACCTGCTATACCGAGGTACACAAATTTTACCGAGTCAAGATTATTATTGTTTTTGTCGTTAAAAAAAACATTGGCTGCAATGATTGGCCCGATAAAAGAACCAACACCGTTGAAGCATTGGGAAAGATTCAATCGGAATGCTGAAGTTTCCGGTTTTCCTAAAACAGTGATATAGGGATTGGCGGCTGTTTCAAGACAAGCAAGCCCTGATGCAATAATAAATAATGACAGCAGGAAGAAATTAAAATTGGCATGTTGCGTGGAAGGATAAAAAAGCAAGGCGCCTAATGCATACAGTAGCAGGCCTGCAATAATTCCTTTTCTATAGCCAAATTTATTCATGAATAATCCCGCGGGCAGCGCTATCAGAAAATAAGCGCCGAAATAAGCAGCTTGTAATAAAGTAGATCTTGTTTTGCTTACATGCAGCGATTCCTGGAAATGTTTGTTCAGCACATCCAGCAACCCATATGCTAATCCCCATAAAAAAAACAGGCTGGTGACCAGGATCAGCGGAAGCAAATAGGCATTCTTTTTCTCAGGAGCGGTTGATTGCATTTGATACAATTGATTTTGGAAATTAAGAATAATCTTGTCAATGTGAATGAAAATAAAAAAGCCTTGAAATCATCAAGGCTTTCGTGGAGGTTACCGGAGTCGAACCGGTGACCTTTTCCCCGAAAGCTTTCGGGGCATGTAAACGCTTGTTATTTATTTTGAATGAGTGATTCGATATATTTCCGGCTCTTTTTTTTCTTAATATCCCTTTCTCTTTTCATAGCATTTTCCCTGGTTGTGAAGGATTCGGAATAAACAATAACCCAGTCATTTGCTTTAGCAGTAAATGATGAGAGCCCGGCATTATGTTGCTGCAGTCTTATCAAAACATTTCCAGTATATCCAACATAAAACTTGTTTAGTTGTCGAGAATAGATAATATAAACGAAGAAGCTCATGAATAAAAAAAAGTTCTGATGTTCAGAACTTAGTGGAGGTTACCGGAGTCGAACCGGTGACCTTTTGCATGCCATGCAAACGCTCTAGCCAGCTGAGCTAAACCCCCGAAGGGACGCAAAAATAGGAAAAGCTTTTTATAACAGATTTTTCTGCACTGATGTTTAATCAAAGACTGTAAAATTCTTTTACAGAACTATTTTCATGGCAAAAGCATGCTGCGCTGATAAAAGTTTAGGTAAAACTACTGTAACAGTCTCTCCTTCTTTTCCCCATTTCAATTTTTGATTGTTCCCAATCAGCTGAATAGTTGAATTTTTGTTTACTGCTATTCCTTTGAAAGAAATTGTTGCCGGAGGAGCTTCATTTTCTTTCAGTAATTGAAAAACATATACCGTTTTTCCATCTTTACTTTGGGTGAAACGGATATTATTTTCCATGTAAGGAGCAATGGGCCTTGTTTTATAAATGGCTTCTCCGTTTATTTTCATCCAGGCGCCGATTTCTTTCAGCCGCTGATAGGCTTCATCATGCCATTCGCCATCGGGACCGGGAGCGATATTGAGCAAATAATTTCCTCCTTTGGAAACGATGTCAATCAAATTATGAATGATCGTATTCGTTGATTTGTATTTATCATTTGGAACATAACTCCAACTTGTAGCCATCGTCATGCAAGTTTCCCATGGATAGGG
>DASZPW010000432.1:0-5168 GCA_035550155.1 Chitinophagaceae bacterium
TGTGTATGCTGATCCTTACAAGGGAACAATGATCGCAGTGAGTGAAGCCGCCCGGAATATTGTATGCAGCGGAGGACAACCGCTAGGAGTTACCAATTGTCTCAATTTCGGAAATCCTTTTGATCCCGAAGTATATTACCAGTTTGTTCACGCCATCAAAGGAATGGGAGAGGCATGTCGAAAATTTGATACACCGGTCACCGGGGGGAACGTAAGTTTTTATAATCAGAATCCTGAAGGACCTGTGTATCCGACTCCAACTATTGGAATGGTAGGTTTGATAGAAGATCTTAAAAACAGGATGACACTTGATTTCAAAGAAGAAGGCGACCTGATCTATTTATTGGGAACTATTACAAATGATATTAATTGTTCAGACTATCTGCATAAAGTTTGTGGGATCAAATATTCTCCAGCTCCTTATTTTGATCTAAATGAAGAATACCAATTGCAGCAAAAAGTCTTTGACTTAATACAAAAAAAATTAGTTCGCTCAGCACACGATATCAGCGAAGGAGGATTATTTGTTACGCTTTGCGAAAGCGGATTCAACAATGAATTGGGATTCTCTATTATCAGCAAAGGCGGGATCCGGAAAGATGCATTTCTTTTTGGCGAAGGACAGAGTCGTGTGGCTGTAAGTGTCAGCGTGGATCAGAAAGAAGCATTTGAAAAAGCTGTATCCAATTTTCCCTGCGAAAAAATCGGAGTGGTAACCAGTGGTGAAATGGTTATTGACGGAGATTTTTGGGGCACTATAGATTGGTGGAAAGATGAATACGATACTTCCATAGAAAATCATTTATCAAAAGAAAAGGCCGGTTCTGCGTTAAGTTCAATTTAAAATAGGATGGATCAGAATGTGCAAATAATAGTGACTGGTGCTGCAGGTTTTATCGGTAGCTGCATGACCGGCTATTTGAACAAAAAAGGTTTTGAGAATTTAATTCTTGTTGATGAATTTGATGAAGAAGAAAAAGAGCTGAATCTTCATCAGAAAAAATATAAAGCAAGAATCGAACGGGATGATTTATTTGAATGGCTTGAAAAAGAAAATCCGGCCATTGATTTTGTTTTTCATTTAGGCGCCAGAACGGACACTACAGAATTCGATTATTCCATTCATGAAAAATTGAATGTTGAGTATTCAAAAAAAATCTGGAACTATTGTTCTGAAAAAAATATTCCGTTGGTGTACGCTTCATCAGCCGCTACTTACGGCAGCGGTGAACTGGGATATAAAGACGATCATGAGTTAGTTGAAAAATTGCACCCATTGAATCCTTACGGTGTTTCTAAAAACGAATTTGACAAATGGATATTGCATAAGACTCACGGCTCACGACTCACGGCTCACGACTCAATTCCATTCTGGGCAGGCTTAAAATTCTTCAACGTGTATGGCCCAAACGAATATCATAAAGCAAGAATGGCAAGTGTGGTTTTCCATGCATTCAATCAGATAAAAGCTACAGGAAAAGTAAAACTGTTCCGGTCGCACAAAGAAGGATATAAAGACGGAGAACAGCTTCGTGATTTTATTTATGTGGAGGATGTATGCAACGTCATGTTTTGGATGATGGAGTCAATGGTCAATGGTCAATGGTCAATGGAGAAAAATGGCATTTACAATTTGGGCACCGGAAAGGCCCGGACATTTATTGACCTGGTCACTCCAATCTTTACCACATTAAATCTTCCGGTGAATATTGAATTCATTGATATGCCGGAAGACATTCGGGATAAATATCAATACTTCACCGAAGCAGATATGAACAAGCTAAAGGCCGCCGGCTATCACGAAGAGTTTTTCTCTGTAGAAAAAGGTGTAAGCGATTATGTAAAGAATTATTTAGTACCTCAAACGTTTTATTGATTTTTATACACTTTACCTTCTTTCATCACAAACACCACTTTGCCGAAAACTTGCGGATCTTTTAATGGATCTCCGTCCACTGCAACAACGTCTGCAATTTTTCCTGCTTCAATACTTCCTAACTGATCTTTGATGCCAAGCAATTCTGCGGCGCTGATAGTGGCAGCTTTGATAGCATCCATAGGAGTCATGCCTGCTTCGATCATGTAAGTAAACTCCATCCAGTTTTTTCCGTGCTGATACACACCGGCGTCAGTTCCAAATGCGATCTTCACTCCGGCTTTGTATGCTTTTGCAAATGTGGCCTGTATTTTAGGCCCGACCTCTATTGCTTTTTTTGCTACAACCGGCGGATAGTAATTCGGGATCTTAGCAGAATCAGCAACTGATTTGCCCGCAATAATAGTAGGAACATACCAGGCCCCCGTTTTCTTGAATAACTCAATGCATTCATCATCCATAAACGTTCCATGTTCGATAGAGATCACTCCGGCACGTAAAGCTCTTTTGATCCCTTCAGCGCCGTGGGCATGAGCCATTACTTTTAGTCCGTAATCAGCCGCGGTTTGTACTATCGCTTTCATTTCTTCCTCTGTGAATTGTGCTCCGCTGCTGTTGGTGGATACATCCAATACGCCGCCCGTTGCCATGATTTTAATTATGTCTGAACCTTCTTTGTATCGTTGACGAACTGCTTTCATGCATTCATCCACACCATTAGCGATACCAACTTTAGGTCCCGGATCACCCATAAGGTCGCTTCGGTATCCATTGGTTGGATCAGTGTGAGAACCGGTAGAACCAATCGGAGTCCCTGCTGCATAAACACGTGGGCCTTCGATCAAACCCTGGTTGATCGCTTTTTTTAGTGATATTACAATAGAACCTCCGGCATCCCGGACAGTAGTAAATCCTGCCATCAGCGTCCGTTTAGCATATACGACACTTCTATAAGCATAATCAACATCATTCAGTTGAAACTTTTCGAGATAATTATTGGGGTTGGTTTCATGTGACAAGTGTACATGGGCATCGATCCAGCCGGGAGTAACTGTTTTTGTTTTCAGATCAATGGCTTTGTCACCGGCTGCGGCATTGGCAAAGCCGTTTTGCACTGCGGTTATCTTATTTTTCTCAATAACGATCGTCATGTTCTTTTTTGGCTCGTTGGAAATGCCGTCGATCAACGTGCCGCACCAGATATATGTTTTTTGGGCAGAAGCCTGAAGACCAATGGCCAGAATAAGCAGGACGTAATTCAATCTTTTCATTTTTGATTGTTTTGGAAGTTCTAATGTAAAAGCTTTTTTCCACAATGCTGGCTTATAATTTTCTGATAAAAGAAATTGCCGTAGTTTTGTATGACCTCTCGGAAATTATTTATTTTCCTTTCCGCTGGTCAAATGGCTGGGTAATTTTTCAGTTATTTTATTGTTGAGTAGTACCGATAGCTATCGGTATATGAAGTACAAGTGAGTGACACAACAGAAGTTGAGTTATGTTATGAAGCTTGTACCAAAAAATATTTTTTAAAAATTACAACTCCTGCTGGAGTAAAGGAAAGACATGGCGAAGTATATTTTTGTTACAGGTGGTGTGACCTCTTCATTAGGTAAAGGCATCATTGCTGCATCATTGGCAAAATTGCTGCAGGCAAGAGGCTTGCGGGTAACTATTCAAAAATTTGACCCGTATATCAATGTTGATCCGGGAACATTGAATCCTTATGAGCACGGCGAATGTTATGTAACGGAAGACGGCGCTGAAACGGATCTTGATCTCGGTCACTATGAACGTTTCCTTAATATTTACACTTCGCAAGCCAACAATGTTACAACAGGACGCATTTATCAAACTGTAATCAATAAAGAAAGAGAAGGCGCATACTTAGGAAAAACAGTGCAGGTGGTTCCGCATATTACCGACGAGATAAAAAGAAGGATGCTGGAATTAGGACAAACCGGGCAATATGATGTAGTGATCACCGAGATCGGCGGAACGGTTGGTGATATTGAAAGTTTGCCATTTGTAGAAGCGGTTCGTCAATTGCAATGGGAATTGCCGGAAGAAGATACAGTTATTGTGCATCTGACATTGATTCCGTATTTAAAAGCTGCTAAAGAATTAAAAACAAAACCTACTCAGCATAGCGTCAAAATGCTGAGCCAGGAAGGCGTGCATCCCGATGTTATTGTTTGTCGCACGGAAAAACCATTGACGCCTGACCTGCGTAGAAAAATTGCTTTGTTCTGCAACGTAAAACAGGAAGCGGTTATCGAGGCTGCAGATGCGCCTACCATTTATGAAGTTCCGCTGGCGATGATGAGAGAAAAGTTGGATCTCATTTGTTTGAAGAAACTGGACATTGCTGATTATAACGAACCAGAACTGACTAAATGGAAAGAATTTCTCGATAAATTGAATTATCCGAAAGGCAAAGTGACCATTGGGTTGATCGGTAAGTATCTTGAATTGCAGGATGCTTACAAATCTATTCTCGAATCTTTCATTCATGCCGGCGCTGTAAACGAATGCCAGGTACAGGTAATGAATGTGCATAGTGAATTTATTACCGAAGATAATGTTGCTGAAAAACTGGACGGCCTCGATGGATTACTGGTAGCACCCGGTTTTGGCCATCGTGGTGTGGAAGGAAAAATAACTGCTGTGAAATACGCAAGGGAAAACGGGTTGCCCTTTTTTGGTATTTGTCTCGGAATGCAGATGGCAGTCATTGAATATGCAAGAGATATTTTAGGATTGAAAAATGCTCATTCTACGGAAATGAATCCCGATACTCCCGATCCGGTGATTGACCTGATGGAAGAACAGAAGAAGATCACTGCAAAAGGAGGCACCATGCGGTTGGGATCTTACACCTGCGATATAAAGCCCGGTACACTTGCCTATAAAATTTATGAGAAAGATTCTATCAGCGAACGCCATCGACACCGCTGGGAATTCAATAATAAATATCTTGATCAGTTTGAAAAAGCAGGCATGGTGGCGAGTGGAAAAAATCCCGGTTCCAATCTTGTTGAGATAATTGAATTGCCGGATCATCCATTTTTCATTGGTGTCCAATATCACCCGGAACTAAAAAGTACGGTGGAAAAGCCGGCGCCTTTGTTTGTTCATTTTATTGAAGCGGCAAAAAAATATAATGAAGAAAAAAGTGCCGCCAAATCTTCTTTATCCGGTGCACTGATCTGAAAAAATTATTATACCAGATTTCTATTTTGGCCGTTACCGGGAACCGGTAACGGTTTTCTTTTTACCTTGTCTTTGAAAT
>DASZPW010000433.1:0-6179 GCA_035550155.1 Chitinophagaceae bacterium
TGAGGAAATAAATAACGGATGGAAAAAGAGGTAAAAGATATTCTTCAAAAATATTTTTCCGGAAAACCGGTTCAGCGGGCTTATCTTTTCGGCTCGGCAGCAAGAAATGAAAGCAGCAGTCTGAGCGACATTGATATCCTGGTTGAATTGGATTATAAAAATGGAGCTGATTATTTTGTTTTTTTTAATATGCAGAACCAACTCTCTGAACTTTTGAGAAAGAAAGTGGATTTGGTCAGCGCCAATGGCCTTTCAGCATTGATAAAACCTGTAATTGACAGCGAAAAAGTTCTTATTTATGAAAGGAAAGCTGTCGGATGAAATAAGACTTCGTCACATTCTTGAGGCAATAGCTTTTATTGAAACATTTTCTACCGGAAAATCGAAAGAGGATTTACACACTGATTTGATGTATCGTTTTTCTGTGGAGAGACAGTTGGAAATTATTGGTGAGGCTGCTAATAGCCTTTCCGCTTCTGTCAGGTCAGGTAACCCGGATGTGCCATGGCTGCAAATTATCTCTTTCAGAAATTTTATCGTTCATGAATATTTCGGATTGGATCTCGAACTGGTTTGGAGTGTGATAGAAAAACATCTTCCGGAATTTAAAATTCAGATTCAGACTATTCTCAGGAATTTTGAAACACATTAATGTTTCTTTTTCATGCCTGTACATAAGGAAGCATACATAAATTTATTGACAGAATTGTCTTCGAAAAAAATAACGCTGGTTGCTGTTTCTAAAACCAAACCAGTTGCGGATATAAAAGAGCTCTATGATCTGGGCCAAAGAGACTTTGGCGAAAACTATGTCCAGGAATTAGCCGATAAACAAGTGCAGCTTCCCGGCGACATTCGCTGGCATTTCATCGGTCATCTGCAAACCAATAAAGTAAAATTCATTGCCTCTTTTGTGCAACTGATCCATGCAGTGGACAGTCTTAAGCTTCTGAAAGAGATAAATAAACAAGCGTTGAAAAATAATCGGGTGATCGATTGTCTGTTGCAGGTTCATATTGCGCAGGAGGAAACCAAGTTTGGATTTAGTGAAAAAGAATTGGAAGATTTGTTTAACACGAATTTGAGCGAATTACCCGAATTGAAAAATGTTAGAGTTAAAGGGCTGATGGGAATGGCCTCATTGACTGATGATATGAAAAAAGTAAGAAATGAATTTAAAATCCTTAAAACACTATTTGAAAAATTTTCCCAATTGCCAATTGCTAATTGCCAATTGCAAATTCTCTCTATGGGCATGACCTCAGATTATAAAATTGCAATTGAAGAAGGCAGTAACATGGTTCGGATCGGAAGTTTAATTTTCGGCGAAAGGGAAAAGAAGAATTAAAACAGGAGCTGCAGGCAGATATATTCTCAATTATTCGTATTTTTTGCGTTTAAATCATGGCAATGAAGAATTTTCTTTTAATGATGATCGTTGTGCTGTTTTCATTTTCCGCTGCAGCGCAGCATGAAGGTGATACCGTTTTGAAACATTGTCCAGTTTTCATCACAGATACTTCGGGATACAACAATTATTTTATTGAAGCATTACCGGCAACGATCACAGTGGATAAATCCAAAGGAATTCTGTCCGTGGTTGTCAGCCAAAAAGATCAGTATTTCTCATTGTTCTTTGGAAAAAAACATTTTGAAAATAAAAAATACCGTATTGCAGCTAATGCAGACTCAAAAAACGAAGTAGCGGCGAAATATTCTTTCAGAGCCGGCGACCAGGTTTCTTATGTCACAGTTACCAGCGGCACAGTTGAATGCAATTTCAATAAAGAAACTCAACTCTGGAACCTGAAAGTGGAGGGCTTGCTATCCAACTATGTAGGCCGCTCCATCTCTTACTTCAAAGTCAGGGCTGAGCTTTTTATCCGATAGAAAATTTAAAAATTATTCCAGCGTTTCATCCAGCCATTTGAAAAATTCTCTTTGCCACACCAGTGCATTTTGCGGAGCAAGCACCCAGTGATTTTCATCAGGCAGAAATAAAAATTTACTTTTTATTCCTCGCAGCTGTGCTGCCTGGAATGCCTGTTGTCCCTGGCCCACCGGCACTCTGAAATCTTTTCCTCCTTCCACGATCAGGATCGGCGTATTCCATTTAGCAACAAAATTGCTGGGTGATTGAGAAAAACTTCTTTGGGCTACTGCATTGTTCTTATCCCAATACGATCCGCCTTTTTCCCAATTTTCAAACCACATTTCATCCGTCGTGCCATACATACTGCGAAAATCAAAAACACCATCATGTGCAATAAAAGTTTTGAATCGGCCATTGTGCATTCCGGCCAATTCAAAAACTGAAAAACCACCGAAGCTGGCGCCCACACATCCTCTGCGATTTTTATCTACAAATTTTTCTTTACTGATCGCATCAATTGCAGATAAATAATCCTGCATCACCAACCCACCCCAATCTTTGCTCACCTGCGCATTCCATTTAGTTCCAAATCCGGCCATACCTCTGCGACACGGAGCTACGACGATATATCCCTGTGAAGCCATCAATTGAAAATTCCAGCGGAAAGAATAAAACTGCGTCAAAGAAACCTGCGGTCCACCCTGGCAATAAAGTAATGTTGGATATTTTTTTGATGGATCAAAATCGGGAGGATATACTACCCACACCAGCATTTGTTTGTTATCCACTGTTTTTACAAAACGCCTTTCTGATTTGCATAAGCCAATGGAATTATAAACAGCATCGTTGATATGTGTCAATTGTTTCATGCTGCCATTGGTAATATCAACGGAATAAATTTCATTGGCATGATTAAAATCTGATCTTGTTACGATCAGCAAATTCCCGGATTGTCCAACGATCCCGTTCACATCAAAATCTCCTTTGGTGATCTGGCGGATATCTGGAAGTTTCATAGTAGCCCCGGAGTAATCCACTTCAAACAATTGAAAAGTTCCATTAGTAGCTGCCCAAAAGAAAAGATGTTTACCGTCATCTGCCCAGCGAAAACCTTCTACATTGATATCATCTCTGTGGCCGGTCAGATTTACAACGCCAATTCCGTTAAATGCAACGATATCCTGCTTGTCTGCTTCATATCCCGGCGTTTTCATTTGCAGCCAGGCCAATGTTCCATTCTTGCTGTATTCGGGACTTATATCATAGCCTTTATTTTTTTCAGTAAGATTTTTTGTAGCTCCTGTTTCGATATTGTATTCATATAGATCCGTGTTCGTGCTGATTGTATAAGCAGTGCCATATTCCTTTTTGGTACAATAGACCACATGTTTACCATCAGGATTCCAAACGTAATCTTCATCGCCGCCGAAAGGCTTTTGAGGACAATCATAAGGTTCATCGGGCATCAGGTCTTTTTCATCTGTCGCTTTTCCATTTTCCAGTTTTGATAAAAACACATGACCGAATTTTCCATCTTCCCAGGTATCCCAATGACGATACATGAGGTTATCATAGATGTAAACATTCGATTTGGAAAGATCAGGATAATAGTCAGCGCCGGTCACATTTTTTATTTTTACTTCTTTACTGCTGATCATGTATTTTCCGTCAGGAGAAATATTTTTATCATTCAATAAACTATCAGGATTACTGATCTCAACCGGAGCTCCGTTATCTATCGGTAGCATGTAATAATACCTGTTGCTTTTATTAGCTCCCATATCAGGAATGCTGACAGCATACACTACAGACTTTCCGTCTTTGGTTATTCCGATTCCGGACACTCTTCCGAGTTTCCAGAGTAATTCAGGCGTCATCCGATGGTTATCGGATTTTCTTTGGGAAAATGAAAACAGGCTGACCAGTAACAGCAGGAACGTCAGGATTTTTTTTGTCATAGCAGTAAATTTTGTTGCTGAAAGATACTATTATTTACTTGTACAATTTTTACAGTTTGATTGCTCCCCGCAACCTATCGTCAAGAAAATGCTGCCAAAGCTGTAATCCTTTTTCCGGTCAGGAATTCGTAAATTTATTTTAGGTATGGGTAAAGCGAAATTTTCTTCGAAGCAGTTGCTGCTGCATGTGATTTTCTGGGTGCTGATCTATGCGGTGTGGTATTATCTCCGCTACCAGGATTACAGTACAACAGCAATCGCCTTTCAAATCACTTTGGTAAAAGTCGTTGCCCTGGCAGCAGCGGTTTATACCACCAATCTTTTACTGATACCACGTCTTTTATACCGGAAAAAATATTTTTTTGCTGTCATCGCATTTGTTGCAGTAATTGTTCTCAGCAGTATTGTAAAAGTATTCCTGATGGCGCAGATATTGCATCAGCCGGACCTGTTTGGTATTTCAGGAAACTTGAAAACAAAATTGTATGAAAACCTTATTTCCGATTTTTTCCTGGTGCTCACCGGCGCCTGTTTCAAACTGATCTTTGACCAGCTGAAAATGCAACAAAGGCTGGCCGAAATCGCCAAAGAAAAAGCGGAAACGGAGCTGAATTTTCTGAAATCCCAGATCAATCCTCATTTTTTGTTTAATTCATTGAACTCTGTGTATTTCCTGATCAACAAAGACAATGATGAAGCACGGGAAGCATTGCACAAATTTTCAGAAATGCTCCGGTACCAGTTATATGAAGGAAAAAATGCGATGGTGCCGGTGGAAAAAGAATTAAGTTATGTAAAAGATTATGTGGATCTGCAAAAATTACGGAAGAATGCCAACTGCTCGGTAGAATTCAATTGTGCGACAGATGTGAAAGGATTCTCTATTGAACCACTGCTCCTGATCCCGTTTGTAGAAAATGCATTTAAACATCTTTCTCATTATAATAATAGAACAAACTTTATCAAACTGGATGTCCATCGTTCCAACGGGACATTTTATTTTTCCGTGCTGAATTCAAAAGAAAATAATAATACAACAACGGAACAACCAGGAGGCATTGGATTACATAACGTGAAAAGGAGACTGGAACTGATCTATCCCGGCAAACATGAATTAGTGATTCGTGACTCGGACGAACAATATTCTGTAAACTTAAAACTTGCCATTGATAATTAAATGTATCATAATTGACGATGAACCTTTGGCAAGAAAAGGCCTGAAGGAATATATTGCTGATGTGGATTTCCTGGAACTCATTGGCGAATTTGATACTCCGCTGAAAGCAATGGAACTATTATCCCGGGGAGAAGCGCAGTTACTTTTTCTCGATATACAAATGCCGAAGATCACTGGTCTTGATTTTTTCAAAACATTGCAGCATGCTCCGCCGGTGATCTTCACCACTGCCTATCCCCAATATGCGCTGGAAGGTTTTGAATTGGATGCATTGGATTACCTGGTAAAACCCATTTCCTTCGAACGTTTTTTTAAAGCCGCTCTGCGGGCTAAAGAGTTTTATGAAATAAGAGAACAGAATGCCAACACGATCAAAGAAAACAAACAGGCGGATCATTTTTTTATCAAAGCCGATAATAAACTGGTAAAAATATTATTTGAAAAAATTCTATTTGCAGAAGCGCTGCAAAACTATGTGATGATCTACACCGCAGATAAAAAATATATTACCTATCTCACTTTTAAATCGGTAGAGGATTATCTGCCTCATACGCAATTCATCAAAACACACAAATCTTATATTGTTTCCGCAGAAAAGATTACCGGTATTGAAGGCAATGAAATTCTACTTGGGGAGCACCGCATTCCCATCAGCCGGAACCTTAAAGATGAAGTGATGGAAAAAATACTGGGGAATAAATTTCTGAAACGGTAGAATTATTTTTTAGCATCAAATTGCATCAATATTGGCGGTATGCCATGTTTTCCTTCCGAGCTGATGAACAACGTGCCATCCGGCGCAAAGCAAATTCCTTCCGGCTGCAACAGCAAATCCTTATCAATGATCTGGAAAGATTTCAATTCCCCTTTGTAACCATATACAGCCATGCACTTCGTTTCTCTTGTAGATAAAATATAAACATCATGAGTGATGGGGTGCACAGCAATAGCCGAAGGGAAGAACTCCAGTTTTTCGTCAGCCACTTTTTTAAAATCTTTTTTACGGATCAGCATAAAAGGCTCGCTGATCAGTGAGTCCGCTTTCAGATCGAATTCAAAAACTGAACGGGTGGATTTTTTTTGGTCAGATACATCGGATTCATTTTTGCAGGCGATCAGCAGATCATGCGATACCGGATCGTAACAAAGTCCTTCAGTATTGTTTTCTTTC
>DASZPW010000434.1:0-9000 GCA_035550155.1 Chitinophagaceae bacterium
AGAAATACAAATCCTCCATTCCACTGGGCCGCTTCGCGTCTGCGGAAGATATTGCCAATACGGCTCTTTTCCTGGCATCTGACATGGGTGCCTATATTACAGGACAAGTAATCAGCGTGTGCGGAGGGCTAAATATTTAAAAAACGAGCATGGCAAAAAAGGAAAAAATTCTCTTTTTATTACTGCAACTTTTCCTTTTAACGCTATTATTTCCAGTGAATGATATCGCCAGTGGAATCATTACAACTTCATTAGTAGTAACTTGCTTTGCATTCAACAATTTTAAAGAAAAGCTCCGGTTACTTAAAGAACGTAAGTATATCTGGTGGATGCTGCTTTTTTTTGGGTGGCTGTTGCTGAGTGCAGCGCTTTCTTCCAACAAGCATGAAGCGTTGCGTTATTTAGATCCCCGTTTCCCATTATTGTTTTTTCCGTTAAGTATAGGGCTGATCGTCCTTGATCAAAAATTCACAGAACGAGTGCTGCTGGGCTTTGCCATACTAATCACCTGTTTTTGCCTGGCATGCCTGGGCTGGTCGATCCGGCAATTTTTGATCACACATAATGCTGCATGGTTGTATAATGATGCACTGACCAGTCTCACAGGACAGCAATCCATTTATATTTCATTATTGGTCAATATAGCGATATACATTTATAGTTATTTTATCTTTTACAAACAGTCGCCTTACAAAGGATGGATGATCCTGGCAACCCTGCTATTGTTTTGTATAAACTATTTACTTGCCAGCAGAAACCAGATGCTGACACTCTATCTCTCCGTCGCAGGGTTCATTGTTTATTACATTTTAAAAGAAAAAAAATACCTGGAGGGTGCTACACTTGTGATGGGCGGCTTGCTGGGCCTCTTTATGATTTACAAATTTTTTCCGAAAACGCTGAACCGTTTCAGGGAACTTACTTACACGAGTTTTACCTATAACCACGAAGGGGCAGAGAGTCGTTATGATATGAAAGTAACGGCCGACCAGTGGAACGGTGCCAACTTTCGGATTGCAGCCTGGAACTGTGGCTGGGAACTTTTTCTTGCAAACCCGTTTATGGGTGTACATCTCGGCGACAAGAAAGACAGGTTATTTGACAAGTATCGCGAAAAAGATTTCCGGTTTGCCCTGGAAACAAAGAAAAACCTGCATAATAACTATCTTGATATTTTAGTGGCTACAGGTTTCCCCGGGTTATTGCTATTCCTTGGCGGTTGGTTAGTCATACCTCTGTTCAGGTACTGGAAAAGCAAAAACCACCTTGCTCTTCTGGTTGCGGCTACATTGCATGTAGCCATGTTTA
The DNA here is from genome assembly GCA_035550155.1 of Chitinophagaceae bacterium. Lineage (GTDB taxonomy): Bacteria > Bacteroidota > Bacteroidia > Chitinophagales > Chitinophagaceae > UTBCD1. The sequence goes on from DASZPW010000434.1 coordinate 1,309, forward strand.
CCGAGGTCTATTTTGACCGCAGCATTGGCGGGATGCTAGTAGGACTGTTTATTCCCCTGCTACTCAGCAGCTGGCAACAGGAAAATCAATGATTATCTTCCAGATACATTTGAATAGCCATCTCCGGATCTCCGAAATATAACAGCTCACCATTTTTCATAAAACCTACACGTCTGCAATATTTACGTATAACATCCATACTATGGCTGATTAGGATCACAGTTTTCCCTTCGATCCACGAACTCTCAAATACCCGAATCGCCTTTTCCTGGAATTTCATATCACCCACAGCAAATATTTCATCCAGGAACATGATATCTGCTCCTGCATTCACAGCAATGGAGAACGCCAGTCTGGCAACCATACCGGATGAAAAGAATTTGATTTTAGTGTCTATAAAATCGCGGATCTCTGCAAAATCAACAATTTTGTCGAAGATATGATCCACTTCCTTTATTCTTAGACCTAGTACAGAGCCGGAAACATAAATATTCTCCCGTGCTGTCAGCTCGTGGCTCATGCCCACTCCTAAATTCATAAGCATTGTGGTACCTTCAATTTTCAGGTACCCCGTATCTGTAGGATATACACCCGCCAGCAACTTAACCAAGGTGGACTTTCCACATCCATTACGTCCAATAAATCCAACGCACTCCCCCTTTTGGATTTCCAACGACACCATTTTCAACGCTTGCAGCCGTTTCATTCGAGGTGGATTAAACAGATTAAATAGTCGATGCTTAACAGTGTTATGGCTATCTTCGGTAATAGTAAAAGTTTTGCTTATGTTTTTTGCAGTTAATACATTCATCAGTATAACTTTAAAGTTTTTCAGCGGACTTTACGCCCAGTTTTTTTAAAAATATAGTCCCAAGTAAAAATAGAAAAAAAGCATAGCAACAATCCCACATAAACAAAGTCCATTCCGGCGGCCTTCCTTCCATCAAAACACGTCGGGCATTAATGATAATACCTGCTACGGGATTACCATAGTCAAATGCTGGAAGAGCTTCACGAAAAACACTTAACTTATAAAGTATCGGGCTCAAAAAAAAGAATAATGAAACAAAGACCTGCCATATTTGTGTAATATCCTTTGCCACAATGTAAATATTTGACAATATCAGGGAAACACCAAGCGATAACAAAAACAAGTTGATAAAAAGCGGAATAATATAAAACGCCTGAATGGTAATACCATTTGATTCCTTTTCAATTACCAGATAAAAAAAGAAAAACATTGTCAGATTGAAAAAAAAGCCTATGCTGTTACTGAGTAAGGTTGAAACATAAATCTCAAATTTGTTCATATTGCTGTATTCATACAAATACTTTTTCGTGTACAATAACTGAATAGTACCTACAGTAGACTCTACGAAAAAATTCCACAAGATGAGTCCTATAAATAGGAACGAGGCGAAGGCGGGAACATCATTCTTCATTATGACCTTAAACACAACATAGTAAATCAAGATATCCATTATCGGTTTAAGCAGTGCCCAGAACAGACCCAACCTGTTTTCATAGTAACGTAGCTTAAATTCGATCTTAGCTAACAACCAAAGCCTTTCAAGGATATTCTTGTTTCTAAACCATGCACTAATAGAGGTCGCATTCATAGCTGATATTTATTATTTTCTTTTTACAATCTGATACATAAAAAATGCTGCGCGGGATAGGGTACGGCTGGCCATGATCCGGTTTTTGATTTTGGAGCTAATTTGCCAAGAAAACGGTCCAATTTTTATCTGATAGTGATCCAGATGTCCCATAGTTGGATTATCAAAATCAAGTCCGCTCCCATTGGCATGCAATAGACCCGCTACATCCTCCGAGTATTTTGACAGTTCCATTTTATGTTTTTCAGAAATATACCGAAACGAATAAAGTCGCTTTGCCTTTGTAAAATTTCTTGACATGGAGTTGCTTCGAACCCGATAACTAATCAGTTTTTCAGGTAAAACAACACCATAGCAACCACTCGATACTAGACTTAGAATCATATCCCAATCTTCCATTCCGTAAATTAAATTAGTATCGTTGCGGCCGAATCGTAGGAAAGATTCACGAAGTACTAGGATCGAACAGCTTACCATGTTGTGCACGAGCAAATAGGGTGGTTCAGGGTTGAAGCAGGGCCAGCCACCTTCTGCTCGGCCAAAATAACCCAACCAAGATGTGACAAAATGTACATTCAGATATTTTTGGAGAATATCGATTCCTCTTCGCAGGAAATCTGGACTGATAAGATCATCAGCATCTAAAAAAAATAAATATTTTCCAGTGGCATGTTGAGCGCCTGTATTACGGGCAGTGGCTAAACCATGATTCTTAGTGTGTATCACTGAAACTTTTTGCTGCCCATTCAATTCTTTTAACTTCTCAATACTATATCTGTCATCCGAACCATCATTCACGATAACAATTTCAACATTCGCATAAGTTGATCTTCTTACAGAAGCTATCGTAGCATCGATATATTTTCCGAGATTATAATATGGAATCACTACCGAAACCAACTCAGATGAATTTAGCTGAAATGAATTCGATTTATAGTAACTTTCATGTAGGCGCACGAACGGAAAATTTTCATCCATCTCAACTTTCTGGCTGATACGATGAAAAGCCTTCATTTTTGATTCATAAATAATAGATGGATCGAATTTTTTCTGTATTGTATGGCAGGCAGCTTCACCAATGGCCAAATGTTTATCCTCGCATAAATTCAGTATATGCAGAAGTTTTTCTGCAAACTCACCTTTCTTATGATGATCGAAAAGAAACCCATTCCGATCGTGCTCAATAACTTCTGCTTGTCCTCCCTGTTTGGATGCCAGCACCACCCTTTTACATAACATTGCCTCCAGAACAGTGTAGGGTAGATTATCTACTAAGCTGGGTACAATTACCACCTGTGCCTTTTTTATTAATGAAATTGCATCTGGCTGTTTCATTGCACCTTTCAACTTTATTAAACCAGCTTCCAAATAGCGACCGTACTTCCGCTCGATATACTCTTTTGCCGTACAGCCCTCGGGTATATACATATGTTGATGCCCGCCGACCAAAGTTATTTGATAGTTCAAGCCATCATCCCACAACTCCTTCATGTATTCAATAAGTCTGAAGGTTCCCTTAAGCGGCGACAACTTGCCAAAACAGATTAATTGCCCTTTTTCAAAATCAGAAATGGACTTTTCATTACAAACTCCTTCCACAGGATTAGGAATCATAACTGCATCTATATGTAGTTCGGGAGCCTTTAATCTTATTTGATTAACGATGTATTCAGATGGAGAAATAATTAAATCTGCGGCCGTCAACACAAATTTTTCCATTTCACACACCCAGTATGTTGGAAATTCATAAGTTGAGACGTGATTATATTCCAGGTATACAAAAGCGGGTGCATGGCAAGTTATAACAATGGGTAAATCGCTGAACCGTTCATACAAAAGGTGTTTTTTTTGTAGCGTATAATAGGCTATACCTTGATATTCTTGCGATTCAAGTATATCTGGAAGACCTTCCCGTATCATGAAGGATTCCAAGACCGCAGCAAACGCCCAGCTAACTTGAGCATGATATCCCAGCAATCCGTCAGAAGGATAGCTTTCCGAAGAAAAATGAACATAACGTATGCCATTAGTTTCAGAAATTTTCGCTTTTCCTGCTCCTGCATCATGAATAAATACTGTAACATTATGCCCATTATTTGCAAAGAGACGGGCTGTTGCTGCCACATAAGTTCCAATACCACCGCCAACTGGTGGCATATCTTCACTTGACAGAATCCAATACTTCACTTTTTCCTTTTATTTAATAGCGATTTTAAACTTCGATGCCCCTGCGCCACCTTAATCAAATGACCAAATTTCTTATACCAGCCCGGTAATACTTCATACTCCTTGTTATACCACTCCTGAATTTGCGCAGCATGGCTTGTCTGAAAACCATTTGTATGCTGCGTAATTTTCCCCCCCGATGGCGCCATCGCCGAAGCTCTTAAATGTTCACCACTACCATTAATATATTTTAGTGTATCAGCATACCATTTATTTGCTTTTTCCAGTTCTCCAATCCAATGCTGAAGCGCACGAACATCTGTATTAGGTTCGATCGTTGGATTATCATACAAATAGCCTGGACCATTGGCCATAAGTAATTTGAAAATATCAGGCGCATATTGTCGATAAGCATTTTGGTGTTTGTCTATTAGCAAAGAATACAAATACAATTGATTTACCTTATTGAACCCACGTGCCATCGATGAATGATGTATTCGATACTTATAGTAGGGTTCCGGCACCACGACTCCCCGGCACCCATTTAACACAAGTGACAAAACCGAATCATAGTCCTCCATACCATACTCAAATCGCACATCGTTCATGCCATGTTGAAGAAAATCAGCTTTCCGAACTACAATTCCTGCGCAAACCATATTATGAATTAACAGGAAAGGTGGTTCAGGATTCTGTGCAGGCCATATACCTTTCGACTCCTGAAAATACTCCACCCAACTCGATACAAAGCTCAGGTTATGGTATCTGTTAAGAACTGCAACAGCTGTTTTATAAAAAGCGGGAGCAATGAGATCGTCAGGATCCAGAAAAGTAACAAATGCTCCTTTTGCATGTTTTACACCAGTGTTTCTTGCATCAGCCAACCCCCCATTGCGTTGGGTAATCAGCTTAAACCCATACTGTTCCTGCAAGCGAAATATCGTGGTGATGCTTTCCGGATCTGAACTACCATCGTTTACCACTATTATCTCAATATGATTATAGTCTGCTGCATAAATACTTTTGATCGTTTCCTCCACGTATTGACCCATATTAAAATATGGTACAACCACTGACAATAGTTCATTCCCTTTTTCTAAAATTCTGCTAGCAAATGGTTCGATATCGGTAGCAAAAGGAAAGTTATTCGATTCCGTAGATTCCTCTTTGAATGATCGAAGTAAAGACATTTTCTGCCAATACACACTCTCATAATTACAAAGCTTTTGTATCTTTTGACGGGCACGTTTACCTATAGCTACCACTTCACGTGGGGCCAGTTCCATAATCTGATTAAGTGAGGACAGAAACGATTCTTCATTACCTTGCTGATAAATAAACCCATCTACTCCATGATCAATTAACTCTGCATGGCCACCTGTATCCGATACAAGCACAAGTTTTCCTTTCGACATCGATTCTATAACCGTATAAGGAAGGTTGTCAACTACACTGGGAATAACAACCAGATGGGCAGAGACCAGCCTTTCATAAATGGCTTTTGGCGTAATTTTTCCTTCAAACCGAATCCTGTCTGCGGTAATATGTTTTGTATATCGTTTTTCCAAATATTCACGCATACTAATACCCCGGGGTGCAAAATGATGATCGTCTCCTATCACACGCAAACACCCTTTGAATCCGTTTTCCCATGCGCGGTCTAGATAACGTATTAAATCTTGACAACCTTTCTGGAAAGTAAGCTTACCCAGGAACACTATTTCTCCGGGAACATAAGAAGCGTTTGTGATATCTTTTACCGATTCGAATTCATAAGGATTCCTGATCACATTGATTTCAGGCAGTTGCTTCCCTAAATCTGAAGCAACTGCGTTTTTCAAATAATGGCTTGGGGAAATACGTATATCCGCAGCCTTCATTGTCCACTTTTCCATTATACCTGTCCAGTAATCTGGCAACGCATGCGTAGCTGATTGATTACTTCTTAAATAGAAAAAACTCGGAGCGTGCGCTGTAAGTACTATCGGTAAGTCCGCTAGCAAGGGTTCACCCAGTTTTTTCTTTAATATCGTGTAGTAGCCGATACCTAAATATTCCTGTGTTTCTATATAATCTGGTTTTGGCAAATCTCTTCCCCGTAACAACTCAATACACAATTCGGCAAACTGAAAGCTTAAAGCTGCGGTATATCCTAAAACCTTATAGTACTCTTTCGCCACCGGACGAAATCTTACAATTGTCAACCTTCCTTTTTCGATGTGGTATTTATCCCCCTCAAACTGGTGATCAGGAACGATCACCACTACATTGTGACCCTTGCGTAATAGCATTTCCGAGGTATGATGGCAATAAGTGCTAATTCCTCCTCCATGGAATGGTGGAAATTCGGTAGTTTGAATCCAGTAATTCATTTAATTTCTCTTCGCAGGTTTGTTTTTTTCAATCGATCCTTAATGATACCCAGCAAGCGCCGATTTTCATATGTACGCTTATACCACTCAATACTGTTCCGTAAATCTTCAATGATCTGATCTTTTTCACTCAGCACGCTCTGCGTCCTCAGATCACTATTTTCATGTTCTCGCATCATTGTATCTATCTTTTTTTTCTTTGTTTCATTCTCACAAACCAATATGCGTACCGTTGATTGCAAACCTTCGGTCATTCGGGCAAACTGGTTATATTGATTTTTTAAATCTGAAAGTTCATCAGCCACATGCTGAAGTTGTAATTCAAGTTCTTCTGTCCTATGTTGACCAGATACCTGACACATTGTAAGTTTCTTATCCAATTCTTTATTCATCCACCTCAACTCCCTTTCTTTTTCAGCCAGATGAAGTAATTCATTTTGCTTTTCGAGTAACTTTTCTTCTAGCAAACGAACTCGTAGCTTATAACGTTCCTTATAACTATTACGATCCTTCTGTAAAAGTTTTTTAAGTAACTCAAGGTATCCCGTATAAGCGATCCCTCGTTCACTATTCAGCTGATGTTGTCTTTCAATTTCACTTTCCAGAGTGAATGCCCAATCCTGAAGTTCATCGATGACACCAATCATCTTATCTCTGGAGTACCAAGTGCGCCCCCACATGTGTATACCAACTGTATTATCCGAAATATATTGTTCATAAGAATATCGTCGTATAGCATGCTTCCACGAAATAGGATAAAACACTTCCTTTTCAAACAAGTTTATGCCGTCAAGCAATTCCTGGGTTCCATAATTCTTCAATCCGTATTTCTCGATCAACAAATCGGTTGATAATGCAGGTGATGACAAATTCGCTTCTTCAGTACCGTCGAACTGTGATACCAGATGTTCGAGACTTTGTAAAACGAAAGGGTGGCTCTTCTCAGCACCAAGTACAGCGTTATTTATCCAAAAATTACCACCTCCTGCTTCCCCATCCTCAAACCCCAAAAAACAGCGATAAACAAGAAATGGATCTAATGGCTTAATTAATTTTACATCGATGTCTAGATAAACTCCACCTTCCTGAATTAAAGCCCATAATCGGCAAAAATTACTGAGGTTTGCCCAATTGCCTTCTTTTCGTGCCCTATCACAGTATGGATGTTTTACTGGGAAAGTTTGATCGTTCCATTCCCGTACTATCCAGTCAGGATGTAGTTCTTTCCAGCCTACCACATAATCCTTATATTCGGAAGGAATTGTTTCTCCTCCAAACCAGCAGTAATGTATAATTTTAGGTATCCTATTCACTTTTTAATTAACATTTAAGAACGAGCCGAGAATAATTTCTCCTTAATCGTTCCCAGCAAACTACGTTTTTCATAGGTCCGCTTATACCATTCAATATCTTGCTTTAAATGGTCTATTTCCTGCAGCAGCTTATTAATCAGTTGCTTGCTGCCTTCACTGTTTTGCTGGCATTCGTGCAACCTGGCCGAAAGCGAGGCGAGTTGTGTGTTCTTGTCTTCTATT
>DASZPW010000435.1:0-4398 GCA_035550155.1 Chitinophagaceae bacterium
TGAAATCCGTAACGTTCAAAAACATTTCTGATCGTGGTGAAAATAAAATTACGCTTGCGGACAATTTCCGGCCCGAAATCCCTGGTGCCTTGTGGTAAGGAAGGTTTGGTCATAATAGTCAAATGGTCAAAAATCTATCAGGTTAAATCAGTCAATTGAATTTTGAATATTGATCCATATAGTTTTTGGAATTACCTGCTGAATATTTCCGGATCACTTTATCACAGGCTTTATTTATCAGATCAAAAACTTTGTGATAATCTGTTTCAGTTCCCAGGTAAGGATCAGGTACGCTTCTGTTTTCACCCGGGTACAGCTCGTTCATCAGCAGGTTCACTTTTGTTTCATCCCATAATTCCCGGCTCAATTCCTTCACGTCGTCGTAGTTATTTTCATCCATTACATAAATAAAGTCAAACAGCAGCATGTCTTCTTTCTGAAACTGCCGGCATCGTTGGCTGCTGATATCAATGCCGTTGGTTGCTGCTACTTTTTGACTAAGTGGGTGCGGAGGTTCTCCAATATGCCAGGAACCTGTGCCGGCGCTTTCCACCTGCCAGTTAAATCCTGACAGCTGTGCATTATATTGTAAGATCCCTTCGGCTAAAGGGCTTCTGCAAATATTACCGAGACAAACCATCAGGAATTTCATGAACGCAAAGGTCAGGTAAATTGAATAATTAACAGTTATTAATGAAAATTATTTGTTGCCAAAATGAACCTATGGAAACTGGATTGATCAGCATCTTATTGAAAAATCATTTGCCATGACTAACAAAGAAATTTTGCAGGCCAGCCTGCTCGACATTTTATTTGCCAACAGAAATAAAGAGTATGGCGCTTATGCCCTACGCCGTGGTTACAATCACCGGTTGCTAACTGCCACTTTCGGTTCTTTAGCTGCATCCCTTCTCATTTTTTTTACAATAACATTTAGAACAAAGACCCTGGCAGAGCCACAACAAGTATCGGAAAGCGGTGGCGTAACAATAAAGAACATTGAATTTCCTGCGGAAACACGGCACCAGCAAACAAAAGTGAACAGCAAACCAGCACCGAAAATTGCCAGTGCAAAGTTGGTGAGCAACTTTGTGATCAAAGAAGATTTCCTGGTAAAACAAACAGATGTGCCGGAGATTAAAGATTTAGTAAACGAAGAAATATCTACAACTAATTCTTCAGGAATTCCTTCGGATGGTACGATCAGAGCCGCAGAAAAAATTAATACCGGCGTTGAAAATACCAGCGCACAAAAACAGGAACCTTTTTTCACAGCAGATCAAAAGGAGCCTGAGTTTCCGGGAGGCCGGGAAGCATTAACCCGCTTTTTACTAAAGAACCTTAATACGCCGGATGAACTGCAGGCGGGTGAGTCCAAAACAGTACAAATCCGATTCCTGGTAAGTGCAGATGGGATGGTTAACAACCTGGAGGTTTTAAAAAGTGGTGGCCCTGCATTTGACAGAGAAGTGATCCGGGTTTGTAAAAAAATGCCCAGGTGGAAACCGGCTGTTCAAAATGGTTCTACCGTTGCTGTCAGTTATGTATTGCCTGTGACATTTATAAGCGTCGAACAATAAAAAAAGTTATAAATTGCTAGCCCTGAAAAACACTGAAATGTTTGAAGAATACGAAAAGAAAAAAAGAAAGCAGATCATTTTCATGAAATCCCTGCTGGACTATGGCATGGGTACGATCTTTTTGCTGGTAGGGCTCTATTTTCTGTTTGGAGAAAAATTCAATATACATATCGGTAGTAAAGTGGACACCGGCTTTGAAAAAATTTTCGGGGCGATGTGCCTTGCGTATGCGGTGTGGCGTTTTTATCGAGGATATAAAAAAAACTATTTCAAATGAAAAAGATCATAACCCGAAATTTTACATTGCGGTTTTTTTTGCTGGCATTCCTGCTGCAATGGCTTATGGGATGCGAATCATATGATGAGCAAAAAGCAAAATTGAAGGATACACCGGACCGGGGCACCATTTATGTGAGTGCTGATGAATCATTCAAGCCGATCATTGATTCGCAGGTGCAAGTGTATGAATCGCAGCATCCGGGTACAAAGATCATAGTGACCTACAAGCCGGAAGCAGAATGCCTGAAAGATTTTGCTGTGGACAGCGTTCGAATGATCATTGCCACCAGGGGGTATAGCAAGCAGGAAGAAGATTTCATGGTAGACTCAATGAAAGTGGCGCCGGAGAAAATGATTGTAGCGCTGGATGCAATCGCTGTAATTGTTAATCCTAAATCACCGGATTCACTTTTTTCAATGAACGATATCAGGCAAATTTTAACCGGGAATTATAAGAAAGATCTGTTGCCGGTATTTGATAATACCAAAGAAACCAGTACCATCAGGTTTGTTATTGATTCTGTATTACGAGGACAACCATTGACTCCCAAAGCGTCAGCGGCCCAAACCAGTGCAGGGGTTATTGATTATATTTCCAAAAATCCCAACGCAATCGGTTTTATTGGCGTCAGTTGGGTAGGAGACCAGGATGATACGATGCAGATCAGTTTCTTAAAAAAAGTTAAAATGGCTCAGTTAGAGAGTGTGAATATTCCCGGAAATTACATCTTACCAGTGCAGGCAAATATTTACCTGCGTCGTTATCCTATGATTCGGGATGTTACATATATATTAAAAGAAAATTACAGAGGACTTGGGCATGGTTTTGCGGATTTTATGAGTGGAGAGAAAGGACAATTGATTTTCAAAAGGGCGTACCTGGTGCCGGCACAAATGAATTTCGGGGTCAGGTCGGTTCGTTTGAATGAGTAAACAAATCAGTTATATTTACACCTTTTAAAAAGTAAATTGAAACATGAAGAAAATTACAATTTCAGTTTTGGCTTTCGTGCTGGTTTTGATCGGAAGTTTGAAGGCACAAAAAGTTGAGGATGGCATCAACTTCTTGTATGAAGACAGGGAACAAAGTGCCAAAGCAGTGTTTGATAAATTATTAGAAGTTAATCCTAATAATATTGAAGCTACGTATTGGCTTGGCCAAACCTATATTGCCATGAACAATGTGCCGGCAGCCCGTCAACTTTATGAAAAAGCATTGGCAGCTAGCGCAAATGCCCCGTTGCTGATAGTTGGGTTAGGTCATGTAGAATTGCTGGAAAATAAAACGGCAGATGCCCGTCAGCGATTTGAAACGGCGATCACTATGACGCATACTAAAAAAGGAAATGATCCGGATATTTTAAATGCGATCGGCAAGGCCAATGTTGATGCTAAGGCCGGGGACCTGGCTTATGCAATAGAAAAACTTGAAGAAGCTGCTGGCAGGACGTCTAAAAATCCTGATATATTTCTCAATCTTGGCAACGCTTATCGCAAAGCAAGACCGGGAGAAAACGGGGGCCAGGCTTATACGAATTATAAAAAAGCGCTTGATGCAGATCCTAATTTCGCCATTGCATATTATCGTATCGCCAAATTATTTGAAACGCAGCAAAATTGGGAACTATATATCGAAAACCTGAATCAAACCGTATCAAAAGATCCTGGTTTTGGACCGGCATATTATGATCTCTATTATTATTACCTGTTAAAAGTTGATCCCACTACCGGTAAGATCGATTTTGCGAAAGCTGATGACTATGCCAAAAAATTTATTGCCAATACAGATCCGGATGTACAGAACGATTATCTCAGGGCACAGACCTTATGGGCACAAAAAAACTACGATGAAGCCATCAACATTGCCAAAGGAATTGTCAGCAAAGCCGGTGACCAGACAAAGGCCCGCACATATAAATTGTTAGCATATTCTTATGTAGGGAAAGGTGATACAGCAGAGGCTAAGTCATACATCGATCAATATTTTGCAAAAGAAGATAAAGACAAAATCGTTCCTCCGGATTTTCTTCTGAAAGCAGATATCTATTCAGGAATTGCCGGCGTAGATCCGAATCAGGTTGTTAACACATTTGTAGATGCAGTTAATGTTGACACACTTTTGCAGGATAAGATTGACCTGTTGAAAAAAGGGGCCGCTCTTTTTAAAAGCAAAAAGCAATATGAACAAGAAGCTCAGCTGGAACAGATGATTGTTAATTTGAAACCTAACCCGACCCTTTTTGATATGTTCAGTGTTGGCCTTTCTTATTATTTAGCCGGTATATACGATACTTCACGGAATGTGTATTTAAAAATACAGGAAAAATTTCCGGACGAGATTTATGGATATGAAATGGCATGGAATAACAGCCGAGTGATAGATTCTACCAAGAAAGACAGTATTGCCGTACCTGATGCTATCAAACTTTTTGAATTCAGTCAGAAAGATACTGTGAAATACAGGAAACAATACCTGAATAGCGCCGGATACCTGGCAACATATTATGCTAATGATGCCAAAGATGCCGTCAAAGCATTA
>DASZPW010000436.1:0-21120 GCA_035550155.1 Chitinophagaceae bacterium
ATCGGTGAATCTCCCACTCTTCCCCGCATCTTAAATCCGGCGCCGCTGGTGGTGCAACTGCCGCTGAGATTTCCATTTGCATCCATCGCTAGCATTCCGATTGTATCGTGGTTCCATGTTCCATCGTCATAGCGGGTGGGAGCAAATGGTCCATGATTGCCTTTATTCTCGATATTGATCGCCGGCGGTTTGTACTCAGATTTTTTCAACCAGTTATCATACGCTTTTTGTGCTTCGGGAGAAAGTTGTTGGGGTTCTAATGGAAATCCTTCTGCCACGGCAAACTCCTGTGCACCGATACCGACCAACATTACATGCGGCGTTTTTTCCATCACTCGTCTTGCCACAGAGATCGGATGTTTTATTCTTTCCAAAAATGCGACACTGCCGCAATTGAAATTCTCATCCATGATGGAAGCATCCAACGTTACGAAGCCATCACGATCTGGATTGGCGCCAAGTCCCACGCAACAATTTTGTGAAGCCTCTGTCACCATCACTCCGGCTTCAACCGCATCCAAGGCCCGCCCGCCGGCATTTAAAATTTTCCATGCAGCTTTATTCGCTTCCAGGCCTTCATTCCATGTGGAAATAACGATTGGTTTGTTTTTTACTCCGATAACAGTCGGCCTCGCAAATATTTTTTTGCTTACCGCAACGGCTGCTGAGCTTAATACAGATGTCATAATAAACTTTCTCCGGTTGATCATTGTTAAAGATTTGTTGTCCGAAATTAACGCATTCGCAAATACGTTGCTTTTGTCAGGCGAAACTGTGATCAATTAACATACATCAAGTTCTGGCCTGTCATTTAGCCGGAATTTTGTCAAATAATGACTAATATTAATCAGGAATATATTTTGAAATTAAAAATGACATTATGAATATAGAAATACTATCAGGAAGTCCGAGGGCCAACAGCATTACAAGAAGAGTAGCCTTGAATTTAAAAAATTGGCTGGAGCAATACACCGAACATCAAATCGGTTTGATCAGTCTGCAGGATTGGAGTCTACCGCCGGTGCAATCCGTGTTTTTATCTGTAGATAAAACGCCGGAAGAATACAAACCATTAAGTGAAAGAATGTTTAATGCTGATGCTTTCATTTTGGTTTCCCCGGAATACAATGGCAGTTATTCACCGGCAATGAAAAACCTGATCGATCATTTCCCGAAACAACATCATAAACCTTTTGGTATTGTGACAGCGTCACCCGGAGCGATGGGCGGCATCAGGGCATCACAACAAATGCAATTACTGATAAACGCATTATTCGGGATTGCCTCTCCGTATATGCTGGTCGTGCCACAGGTAGACAAAAAATTCGGCACCGACGGAACATTATTGGATGAAAGTTTTCAAAACAATATTCACAACTTTGTTACAGAGTTCCTGTGGCTGGCGGAAAATCTTGTAAAAGAAAAAGTTTTGGCAAAAGCTGTTTAAATAAAAGGAGAAATCATGAAAACCGTTTTACACAAAGCAAATTCCAGGGGCCATGCCAATCATGGTTGGCTGAATTCGTATCACACATTCAGTTTTTCCGGTTACTATGATCCGCAACGAATGCATTTTGGTGCGCTGAGAGTTTTAAATGATGACACCGTAGCGCCGGGAATGGGATTTGGCCGGCATCCTCATGATAATATGGAGATCATTTCCATTCCGACTTTCGGAGACCTGGAGCATAACGACAGCATGGGAAATAAACAAGTGATCCGGCAAGGCGATGTGCAGGTAATGAGTGCAGGTACCGGTATCCAGCATTCCGAAATGAATAAGAACAAGGAAAAAGAAGTTCGCTTTTTCCAGATCTGGATCTTTCCGGATATGAAGAATGTAACACCAAGATATGATCAGAAAAATTTTTCTGATGCAGAGAAACATAACAAATTACTTACAGTTGTGTCTCCTATCGGAACTAATGACGGTGGAGTGCAGATTCATCAAAAAGCATGGTTTTGTTTAGGAAAACTGGATAAGGATTTTACTACAATATATGATCTGAAGAATAAAGAGAATGGTGTTTATGCATTTGTGATTGAGGGCGAAGTAACAATTAACGGAGAAAAACTAGATCGCCGGGATGGAATAGCGATCACCGAAGCAGATAAACTGAAAATAAAAGCAGATAGCGATGCTGAGTTGTTGTTGATGGAAGTTCCGGTTTAATTATAAATTATAAATTGAAAATGGAGATTTAAAAATGAAAAATAAATCGATTGAGAATGTATTTGCTCCACCTGCCCCACATATGGTTGGTGACGGCTTCAGAGTCCATAACTTTTTTCCTGGTCATACAATTGACAAACGAAGAATGAGTCCGTTTTTTCTTTTGGATTATGGATCAAAGATTGAATTTTCTCCGAGCAACGAACCTCGTGGCGTGGGTGTGCACCCGCATGCAGGTTTTGAAACTGTTACCATTGCCTATCACGGAAAAGTAGCCCATCATGATAGTGCCGGCAATAGCGGTATCATTGGTGAAGGTGATGTACAATGGATGACGGCCGGCTCCGGATTATTGCATAAAGAATATCATGAAAAAGAATTCAGCAAGAAAGGTGGATTATTCCAGATGGTGCAACTGTGGGTGAACCTTCCGGCAAAATTTAAAAAAACAAAACCCAAATACCAGGAGATCACTCAAGGTATGATGGGCCACTATGAATTGCCCGATAAACAAAGTGTTGTTGAAATTGTAGCAGGCGAACATAAGGGTGTGAAAGGGCCTGCATTCACATTTACACCGATTCAATTGTATAATGCAAGATTAAAAAAAGGAGCATCAATCGAATTTAATTTTCCGGCATCGTACAATACAGGTTTTCTTGTTATCGAAGGAAATGTGGTCATTAATGGCTCCCATGCTCCTGCTGATCATTTTGTGTTATTTAAAAATGACGGTGAGCTGATCCATGTTGAAGCAAATGAAGATACTGTCATTTTGATCTTATCCGGCGAACCCATTGATGAACCGATAGCATCTTACGGACCATTTCTCATGAACAAATGGGAAGAAATTGAAGAAGCGATCCATGATGTGAATGCTGGGAAATTCGGAGTGTTGGAAGACTGACAAAAATCAGTTCCACTCGAAATTCTGGTCAGCAGGAAATTGTAGTATATCTATTTCTTTTGATAAAAATATAACTATATGACTGCCCCTACTGTATCACTTCAAAGCCTCCACCTGGAATATAAACTCTGGATCGCCGAATTAAATTTCGACGTAGAAATGATCCGGATATTTGAAGCACACCTGGAGAAAATCGCCTCTGTCAATAAGAATAACAAAGAGGTACTCAGCAAAGTGGAACATTTCCAGAACCAATTCATTCGCCAGCGGGAAGTGATCGATGAATTGAAGCACGACCTGCACACTTCAGAAGTGCAACTGGCTGCTTTCACGCAGGAAATGTCAACAGTTGGTTATGATTCCGAAAGAATGGACAATCACAGCGGGTTAAGGGAACGGTTCCTTACTTTCAGAAAAATATTTTCCGACCTGAAATACGAATTCCATTCTTTTGAAGGTGGAGTAATCTGAAATTGGAACTGTTTTTCAAAATTCAGTTTGTCCGCTTTTTTGCTGCATGAATTTTTCCAAGCTTTTTCGTGCAGTATTCTGAATTTTTCTTTTCATAAAACCTGTCCATCCGAACCATACCCCTTTCCATCCGAAAGCCTGTGCGATCCAGGTGCTAAGACGAAATGCATCACTATGCTCTGTGATCTTTCCGTCTTTGATCCGCATGAAAGCTTTGATATTATTGGTCACTTTTCTTCCTGTTTTTGAAAACACATAATTCGCCGTCCAGTTGCAAGTGTAATATTCTCCATCCTGTGATTGAATATTAGAATAGGTCAGTGAAAGGTCTTTTGCATTCTTGCAAAGCATTTCCCACATTGCTTTAACTTCATTGCCTTGCAGCAAACCAAACACCGGGTCGCTGAAAACTATTTCATCGCTGTAACAACTATTCATCGAATTGTAATCCAGTTGTTGAAATGCAGTATAAAATTTTTCAATAAGCGCTTTGTTGTCGTCCATAATTTTATTTGAATTGAAAATATGTCAGATTGCCTAAATTTAAGCCTCAAAACTAATCATATCATGTTACGCAAATTATTTCCGCTCATTTTTTTGTTTATCCCGTTTCTCACTATTGCACAAACAAACGCCGAAGATTCTGCATGGATCCGTGAAAATTATACTAAAAAGGAAGTGTACATCCCAATGCGGGATGGTGTAAAATTATTTACATCCATCTACATGCCTAAGGACAGCACGGCAAAACACCCGATACTGATGACAAGGACACCTTATTCTTGTGCTCCGTACGGTGAACAAAATTTCAGTCCACGACTTTGGATGTCACATTACCGGTATTATGCAAGAGAAAATTACATTTTTGTAACGCAGGATGTTCGCGGACGTTGGATGAGCGAAGGAGATTTTGTGGATGTTCGTCCTTTTATTCCTGACAAAAAATCGAATAAAGATATTGACGAAGCCAGCGATACCTATGATGCCATCGATTGGCTGGTAAAAAATCTTCCCTATAATAACGGCAATGTTGGTGTAATGGGTATCTCCTATCCGGGATTTTATTCTACAATGGCGGCATTAAGCGGTCATCCTGCATTGAAAGCGGTAAGCCCACAGGCTCCGGTGACAGATTGGTTCCAGGGAGATGACTTCCATCACAATGGGGCCTTCTTTATAATGGATGGATTTTCATTTTACGCAGGTGGCTTTGGTTATCCGAGACCGAAACCTACAACAGTCGGTCCCCATTCTGCATTGAAGATTCCGGCCAATGATAATTATCAAACCTATTTGCAGATCGGCGCTTTAAAAAATTTCATGACACTGACCGGCGATAGTCTTGCATTCTGGAAAGACCTTTATGCACATCCAAATCGTGATGCATGGTGGGAAGCCAGGAACCCCAGAAATTTTGCAAGCGATATCAAACCCGCGATGCTGGAAGTAGGTGGTTTGTTTGATGCTGAAGATTGCTTCGGCGCATGGAATTTGTACAAAGCCATTGAAGCAAAAAATCCTTCTTCGCATTTTAATAAATTAGTGATGGGTCCCTGGTATCACGGACAATGGGCTTCTACTGACGGGACACATCTCGGCAATGTAGAATTTGGTTCCAACACTTCGTTCTGGTACCAAAATAATATCGAGATACCATTCTTTGATTATTACCTGGAAGGCAAAGGTGATATTTCCAAGGTATCGGAAGCTACTGTCTTCATGAGCGGCGCCAATGAATGGAGACATTACGAACAATGGCCTCCGGCAAATTCACAGCCCACATCAATTTATCTCGATGACAATGGCAGTTTATCCTGGAATGCACCTACCACAAAAAATGATTATTCAGAATATACCAGCGACCCGGCACACCCGGTTCCTTATACTGAAGATGTTCATTTTTCCAGAACAAGAGAATACATGGACGATGATCAGCGTTTTGCTTCCCGCAGACCAGATGTATTGACATTTGAAACAGGAGTTTTGGATAATGATTTGGCACTTGCAGGAGTGGTTACTGCTGATCTGAAAGTTAGCCTCAGCACTACCGATGCAGATTTTGTAGTAAAAATAATTGATGTATTCCCTGATGATTTTCGTTATCCCCGAGCCGTACCACAGCCTAATCGTGGTGTAGGTGGATCTTACCCAATGGGAGGTTACCAAATGCTGGTACGTGGAGAGATCATGCGGGGCAGGTACCGCAACAGTTTTTCAAATCCGGAAGCATTCAAACCAAACAAAATTGAAACGGTAAAATTTAACCTGCCGGACATTTCCCATACATTCAAAAAAGGGCACCGGTTAATGATACAGATACAAAGCAGTTGGTTTCCGCTTGTGGATCGCAACCCTCAGCAGTTTGTGAACATCTATCAATGTGATGACAAAGATTTCATCAAATCAACTATTCATGTATATCATGATGCCACTGATGCATCTAATATCATTTTACCAATTTTGAAATAAGTTTATGAAGCAACTTTTTTGTCTGTCTGTTCTTTTTCTTTCAATAATTACTCATTCGCAGGAAATAAATATTATTCCGAAACCTGTATCAATAAAAATGGGTAAAGGTGATCTTATAGTTGACAAAAACACTTTTATACTTGCTTCTGACAAAGATGCCATTCAAGTAGCAACTGTATTTAATGAATTTTTAAAAAGTTATTACGGATTTACAATGCCAATTAAAAAAGGGGCTGAGACAAAAACTGAAAAATATATTTTCTTTTCTTCTATGCATTATGAAGGTGATTCAATGAATAGTGAATACAGACTAATCGTCCGTAAAAACAACATTGAAATAGTTGGAAAAACAAAAGTTGGCTGGTTTTACGGCACTCAAACTTTACTCCAATTACTTCCGACCAAAAAACAAAATTTTTCATTTTCAATTCCCCAAGTAACAATTACCGATTACCCCCGCTTTCCTTATCGGGGAATGCATCTGGATGTAAGCCGTCATTTTTTTCCTGTTGATTATGTAAAAAAATATATTGACTTTCTTGCTTTGCATAAAATGAATTATTTCCATTGGCATTTGACGGATGACCAGGGATGGCGAATTGAAATAAAAAAATATCCGAAGCTGACTGAGATCGGCGCCTGGAGAGATGGAACGATCATCGGAAAATATCCGGGAACAGGAAATGATGGTATTCGTTACGGCGGATATTATACGCAAGAACAAATCAAAGAAATTGTACAATACGCTGCTGACAGATTTATCACTGTTATTCCTGAAATTGATATGCCCGGCCATGATATGGCGGCGTTGGCGGCTTATCCGCAGTTGGGAACCAGGCCGGACAGCGTTTACAAAGTAGCGCAGACGTGGGGCATTTTTGGAAAATTAAATAATGTACTCTCTCCTACTGAATATGCCATTCATTTCATGGAAGATGTTCTGGATGAAGTGATGCAATTGTTCCCTTCAAAATATATTCATATCGGTGGTGACGAAGTGAGTAAGATGTGGTGGCACAACAGTGAGTTTTGCCAGCAATTGATGAAAGAAAAAGGCATGAAAGATGAAGGTGAGTTGCAGAGTTATTTTATCCAGCGCATTGAAAAATATGTGAACAACAAAGGCAGAACAATAATTGGTTGGGATGAAATATTAGAAGGCGGTCTTGCACCAAATGCAGTAGTCATGAGTTGGCGTGGTGAAAAAGGAGGAATTGCTGCAGCCAAACAAAATCATTTTGTGATCATGACACCGAACAACCCGCTTTATTTAAATCAATCGCAGTTAAAGAATGATGATTCGCTTACGGCAAATGGTTATAATCCTATTGAGAACGTTTATAATTACGAACCGGTGCCTAAAGAACTAAATGCACAGCAGGCAAAATATGTTTTAGGCGCCCAGGGTAATTTATGGACAGAATACATCAGCAACCCTAAAAAAGTTGAATACATGCTTTTTCCCCGTATGAGTGCATTAAGTGAAGTGGTGTGGAGTCCAAAAAAAGACCGGGAATGGGGCGATTTCAAAAAAAGAATGGCTTATCAGTTCAAAAGATATGATCTTTGGAAAGTAAATTATTGCAACACCTCATTTTGATAATCTGTAATATGAAACAATTTTTTTTAGTAAGCTTACTTTTATCAGCATTGACCGTTCGTTCACAGGAATTAAATATCATTCCTGAACCTGTATCGGTAAAACAACCACGCATTGCTGCATCCTTTTATCTGAACGCCGGCACCCAGATCGTGGCAGAAGGAAGCGGATTAGAAAATTCGATCAATTACCTGAATGATTATTTAGACCGGTTTTATCATTTCAAATTAAAAGTGGCAACCTCTGCATCAGTCAACAATGTGATACGGTTGAACTATGAACGTATGGATAACCCGATCGCCGGTGCATATACTATGTCTGTAGATAGTAAAGCAATTTATATTGCCGGCGATAATGCTGATGGTGTTTTTTATGGAATACAAACTTTGATACAATTACTTCCGGTTCCGGGATCCTCATTCCGTCTGCCGGTTCCCTATTGCGACATTACGGATTATCCCCGCTTTTCGTATCGTGGAATGCATTTAGATTGCTGCCGTCATTTTTTTTCGGTTGATTTTATAAAAAAATATATTGACTGGATCGCATTACATAAAATGAATTATTTCCACTGGCATCTTACAGATGACCAGGGATGGAGAATTGAAATAAAAAAATATCCAAAGCTTACCCAGGTTGGTGCATGGAGAGATGGAACGATCATCGGTCGTTATCCAGGCACCGGGAACGATAGTATTCACTATGGAGGATATTATACACAGGATCAGATCAAAGAGATCGTAAAATATGCCGCAGATCGTTATATCACAGTTGTTCCGGAAATTGAAATGCCCGGGCATTCGTCTGCAGCATTAACAGCATATCCGTTTTTAGGTTGCACCAAAGGTCCCTATGATGTAAAACAAACCTGGGGAGTTTTTGATGATGTGTTTTGTGCGGGCAATGATTCCACATATCAATTTTTGGAAAATGTATTGGATGAAGTGATGGCTTTATTTCCTTCCAAATACATTCATATCGGTGGTGACGAATGCCCGAAAACAAGATGGGAAACTTGTCCTGTGTGTCAAAAACGAATGAAAACTGAAAAATTAAAGGATGTAAATGCGTTGCAGAGTTACTTTATTCAACGCATCGAAAAATATGTGAACAGCAAAGGGAAAGCGATCATCGGTTGGGATGAAATTCTTGAAGGTGGATTAGCACCGAACGCAACAGTGATGAGTTGGCGGGGTGAACAAGGCGGTATTGATGCGGCCAGGCAAAATCATGATGTGATCATGACGCCGGGAGGCTGGTGTTATTTTGATCATTCACAAAGTGAGCACGAGGATTCTGTGACCATTGGCGGCTACACTCCTGTCGATAAAGTTTATAACTATGAACCAATTCCTGATTCTCTTACATCAGAACAGGCAAAGCATGTATTGGGGGCACAGGGCAATGTGTGGACTGAATACATTGGCAATGAGAAAAAATTGGAGTACATGATCTTTCCACGCATGAGTGCATTAAGTGAAGTGTTGTGGAGCCCGAAAGCAAGCCGTAACTGGAATGATTTTGAAAAAAGATTAGTGGTACAGTTTAAAAGATACGATCTGTGGAAAGCGAATTACAGCAAAGCATATTTTGAATTGAAAACATCCGTGTTGCCCACAAAAAATTATGATGGCGTTCTATGGAAGATCGAAAATAAATTTGATAAAAGAATGTTCATGAGTTTTGCTGGCACTGATTCGATCTGGGGATATACAGAACCGCAATTGATACAAAAATCAGTAGTAGCAAAAGGATACTTCAATATGGATGGCAGAAATGTGGAAGTAACTCAAACGTTTCATTTTAATAAAGCCACCGGCAAAAAGATCACATTGGCCAACGAGCCTTCCAAAAATTATCCCGGTGATGGCGCTTTTACGTTAGTAAATGGGATTCAAAATGAAAAAGGATTAGCACGATCAACAGAACTGCTCGGTTTTTTAGGTACTGATTGCGAAGCCGTCATTGATCTTGGAAGAACGGAAATCATCAGCACCGTGACGGTGCATTCGTTAAAAGAATTGAATAGCTGGATCTGGCCGCCAAAGTATGCAGAAGTATTTAGTTCTGCGGATGGTCAAAATTTTACATCATTGAAACGGTCAGAAGATTTCAAGATCACTAACGGAAGCAATGGGATTATTAAAATAGCGTTCGCTCCTGTTACAACCCGTTATATAAAAGTGCTGGTAAAGAACAATGGAGAAATTCCTCCAGGAAATCCCGGCGCCGGCTACCAGGGTTGGCTTTTTGCCGATGAGATCGAAGTGAATTAATACTGGAGGTGACAGCATAAACCCGCATAAACCCTCAACTCAATTTTTTATCTTTGCAACTCAAAATCATTTTTGATGGCGAGAAAAAAATCTTCAATTGACCTCTCAGACAGTTTTGAAAAAATCCCGGTAAAAATATTTTCTGATCTCCGGCAAGGATCCAAATTCGTGGCACAGCAGATCGCTTCGTTGATCCGTGCCAAACAAAAGAAAAATGAAAAATGCGTGTTGGGTTTAGCTACCGGATCTACTCCAAAATCATTATATGCAGAATTGGTTCGCATGCATCGGGAAGAGAAATTGAGTTTTAAAAATGTGATCACGTTCAATCTTGATGAATATTATCCCATCAATAATGATGCATTGCAGAGTTACAATCGTTTCATGCGAATTAATTTATTTGATCATATCGATATTGATCCGAAAAATATTCATATTCCCAATGGTGAAGTGAAGAAAGAAGATATCAAATCACATTGCCAGCAATACGAAAAAATGATCGAAGATGCCGGCGGGGTTGACTTGCAGGTTCTTGGTATTGGAAACAATGGTCACATCGGGTTTAACGAACCCGGCTCCGGCATGCATTCCAAAACAAGATTGATCACACTGGATAATTCTACCCGTATTGCGAATGCGTATGAATTTGCCAACATTTCTGAAGTTCCCAGGCTTGCGATCACTATGGGTATTGGCACTATCCTGAAAGCAAAGAAAATATTGTTGATGGCATGGGGCGAAGCAAAGGCCCCGGTACTGCAAAAAGCAGTTGAAGGAGATGTGACCGAACATGTACCCGCTTCTTTACTGCAGAATCATGATGATGTAACATTTGTAATAGATGAATCAGCAGCTTCTCAATTGACAAGAAAAAAATCACCATGGCTTACCGGCGATTGCGAATGGACTCCCAAAATGATCAAGAAAGCTGTTGTGAACATGGCATTGAAATTAGAAAAACCGGTATTGAGTTTAACCAACACGGATTACAATGAATATGGCCTCAGTGATCTGCTGGTAGAAAAAGGTGATGCGTACGAGATCAACCTGCAGGTCTATTACTTATTGCGTGACACGATCACCGGATGGCCTGCCGGGAAACCGGGAGTGGTGATTCCCGAACATCCGGAACGTTCCGCTCCTTATCCCAAACGAGTGATCATTTTTTCTCCGCATCCTGATGATGATATCATCAGCATGGGTGGTACGTTTCAAAGATTACACGACCAGGGAAATGATGTACATGTCGCCTATCAAACATCAGGAAACATTGCCGTAACCGATGAATTCGTCACAAGATTTTTAGATTTTGCCGTAGGCTTTGAAGAGATTGCCGGTATTGATACCCGTAAATCAGGAAAGATATTGGATGATGCCAGGAAATTTTTGTCCAGGAAAAAATCTAACCAGGTAGATACTCCAAAGATTCGTGCCATCAAAGGCCTGATCCGTCGTTGTGAAGCAAGAGCAACCTGCCGGTATGTCGGTATTCCTGAAAATAATATTCATTTTCTCAATCTTCCATTTTATGAAACCGGAACCATAGAAAAAAAGCCGATGGGAGAAAAAGATGTTAGGATCACGATGGAATTATTGAGAAAAATAAAACCACACCAGGTCTTTTGTGCCGGCGATCTTTCGGATCCTCACGGTACGCACAAAGTTTGTTTAGATATTACCATAGAAGCATTACAACGGATAAAAAAAGCCGGCGATGATTGGATCGCAGATTGCTGGCTCTGGCTATATAAAGGCGCCTGGCAGGAATGGAATATCGAAGAAATTGAAATGGCTATCCCGATGAGTCCTGACCAGGTAATGAAAAAAAGATTTGGCATATTCATTCATCAGTCGCAAAAAGACATGGTTCCTTTCCAGGGCAGCGACTCCAGGGAATTCTGGCAACGAGCGGAAGAGAGAAACGAAAAGACGGCAAACCTTTATGCCGAATTAGGCCTCACCCATTACGCTGCCATGGAAGCGTTTGTAAGATGGCATTATTAACAATCGGTTACTTTTAAAATTATCGATTCCTCTTTACCTTTAGAAAAAATTTCAACTATGGCATTATTCAAATCAAGCAACCCTGCAATGCAGGAAAAAGCTTTTGACGGGACAATATTCCAGGGGATGGCAACTTCAGAAGTGATGACCGTAAACGGAACTATGAACCGTTTTGGATTTCTATTCCTGATGATGATGGGTTCTTGCTTTTTTGCGTGGACGCAATTTTATAAAGGCAGTAACCCGATGCCGTTGTTACTGATCGGTGTATTTGGTGGATTGGCCGTAGCGATCGTGATGATGGTAAAAAAACAATGGGCACCTTACCTCGCTCCCGGTTATGCATTACTGGAAGGACTTTTCGTCGGGTCCGTTTCTGCGTATTATGATTATGCGTACAAATCGAGTTATCCCGGTTTGGTGATGCAGGCAGTGGGATTAACACTTGTTGTAGCATTAGTAATGTTTCTGATCTACCGTTTTCGAATTATCCGGGTTACTCAAAAATTCAGGATGATCGTCATCATCGCCACTGTCAGTATCGCTGTATTTTACTTTATACAATGGATCGCATATTTGTTTGGCGCTAATATCGGGGCATTCACCAACGCCGCAACACCGCTTGGGATCGGTTTTTCCATTTTTGTAGTTGCCTTAGCCGCTTTGAATCTCCTGCTGGATTTTGATATGATAGAAAAAGGCGTACAGGTGCAAGCGCCGAAATATATGGAATGGTATTGTGCATTCGGATTGTTAGTGACGCTGGTATGGCTTTATCTCGAGATCCTTCGCCTTTTATCGAAATTGAACAGACGATAAAATATTGGATACCTACTTGTAAAGACTCCGGCAACGACCGGAGTTTTTTTTTATCACCCGGGCAGGAAAAGTTGTAACTTTTACAAATAAAAAACAGGTTTATGAAAAAGCAATTACTTCTTATCGGTTTCTTTTTTGCAGCTATGAATTTTGTACAGGCTCAAAAGGATTACAAAGTAGTATTTGATCTTACAAGCAAAGATTCACTCGATCAACAAGCTTTGTTACGTTGGGCACGGGAAGTTTCAGAGGCTTCAAAAGATGCGCAAGTGGAAGTAGTGATG
This sequence comes from Chitinophagaceae bacterium, assembly GCA_035550155.1. Lineage (GTDB taxonomy): Bacteria > Bacteroidota > Bacteroidia > Chitinophagales > Chitinophagaceae > UTBCD1. Next base: position 13,004 of record DASZPW010000436.1, read on the forward strand.
TATGGTAAGGGCGTAGGCCTGGTGGCTAAGGATCGTTCGAAATACGGAGATGCTGTTTCCAAATTATTATTGAATAAAAACATTTCATTCAAAGCCTGTGCCATAGCATTAAAAGCCCAGGGTATTGATAAAAGCCAGTTACTACCCGGCGTAGAAGTTGTGCCTGATGGAATTTATGAGATCATCAGCAGGCAAAGAGAAGGATGGGGTTATATCAAAGCAGTTCATTAAATAAATTATTATGAAAATTTATTTTCTTTTAGCGCTATTGATGTTTTCAAGCAGAACCCCGGCACAAAATAAACTTACTCTAACTGCCCAGGAACAGGAATTTTATAATAAAGCAATGCCTGTTATAAAAAAGGAATACAAAAACCTGGTGCTTCAAACTGCAGGGCGGCTGAAAGGGAAAAACATTAACACAGATAGTCTTGTCAATGCGATGAAAGGAAACAGGATGTTGACAGGTTTGAATGTTAATGATATAGAAGCATTGGCATTTCTTGTACTCATGGAAGCTTCAAAAAGTTCGCAGGAAGATTTGAAATCAATTATGGCAACGACCAAAGAGATCAATAAAGAGAAACAAAGTTTCAGAAATACTGAACAAGTTTCTACAGCGAGAACAGATACTTCCCAAAAGGCTATAAACTCAAGGATCACCACTCTGAAAATAAAGAAGGATTCTGTAAATGACATGAATGAAATGACGCAGCTCCGATTACAGATGACGATGGACAGAAAAAACAAGGTCATGACTGCACTCAGTAATATCATGAAAAGAATATCAGGCACCCAAGATCAGATCATCAGTAATCTGAAATAATTGTTTTAAAAATTTCTTTTCAGGCAACTGATATAGCAACAACGACATCTTATATAAAAGTTTTATTAACTATCCTCATACATCTTCCTGAAAAGCATAAACCCTTACATTTGTCAAAATTTGTTTTCATGAAAAAATTTCTGTTAGTATTGCTGGCTTTCATTTTTATTTATGGCACGTATGCACAAAATATCCAACGCCCCAAATTAGTTGTAGGCATTGTTGTAGATCAGATGCGTTGGGATTATTTATATCGCTATTTCGATCGTTATGCTCCCAATGGCGGATTTAAACGAATGCTAGGACAGGGATTCACCTGTGAAAATACGTTCATCCCTTACTCTCCCACTATCACTGCCTGCGGGCATACTTGTGTTTATACCGGTTCTGTACCGGCCATACATGGAATTACTGAAAATAACTGGTGGGATAATTCAGAAAACCGAAGTGTATATTGTGCTGAAGATAATAAGGTCACTCCTGTAGGTACTACCAGCGACAACGGTAAAATGAGTCCCCGGAATCTTTTAGTAACTACGATAGGTGATGAGCTGAGGTTAGCAACAAATTTCAGAAGCAAAGTGATCGGCATTGCATTGAAAGACCGAGCCTCTATTTTACCAGCAGGGCACAGCCCGAATGCAGCTTACTGGTATGATAATTCCACCGGCAACTGGATCACTTCATCCTATTACATGAATGACCTGCCGCAATGGGTAAAAGACCTGAATGCAAAAAAGTTAGTTGATCAATATTATGAACAAGGCTGGAATACATTGTATCCTATCAACACATATGTGCAAAGCACAGCGGATGAAGTGTCCTGGGAAAGTCATCCGCTTGGAAAAGCATTTCCGTATGATCTGAAAAAGTTTGAAGGAAAAAATTATGGAGTGCTCGATGTGACACCTTATGGAAACACATTTACGGTAGAAATGGCTAAAGCAGCAATAACAAATGAGCAATTAGGTGCTGATGATATCACCGACATGTTAACGATCAGTTTTTCGGCACCGGATTATATTGGTCATACGTTTGGGCCTAACTCCATAGAACAGGAAGACGATTATTTACGTCTTGATAAAGATCTCGGCGACCTGTTTGACTTCCTGGATTCAAAAGTTGGCAAAGATCAATACACTGTTTTTTTAACTGCCGATCATGGAGTAGCGCATGTACCCGGATTTATGGAACAACACAATATTCCTGCAGGGTCATTTAATATGGCAGCTAACATAAAAGCGATCAATGAGCTTTTGAATAATAAATACGGAACGAACAACCTGGTGGCCGGATCCTTTAATGAATTTCAGATCACCCTGAATCACCAGGCCATCGAATCAGCAAAATTGAATGTTGATGATATTTCAAAAACTATCATTGATTACCTGATGGCGCAGCCAGGGGTTTCGAGAGCGTTCGCATTAAATAAGATCACTGAAACGCCATTGAATTCCCGTATCAAAGAAATGATCATCAACGGGTATTTTCCGAAACGCAGTGGTGATATTGAAGTTATTCTTGAGCCGCAATGGCTGTCTGGATTTGGAACTGCCGGCACCTCTCACGGTATGTGGAATCCTTACGATTCACATATCCCACTCGTTTGGTATGGCTGGGGTATCAAGCATGGAAAGTTAAACAGGGAAACGTATATGACGGATATTGCTCCTACCGTTGCGGCTATGCTTCATATTCAAATGCCCAGCGGATCTATTGGCCATGTCATCGAAGAAGTGCAGAGTATGCAATGATAAAATATCGGCTGTGTTAGTTTTTTTTGTAACTTGATTTTGCATCATAGCTACCGTTCACAAAACAAATACACAGTATGAGAAAATTATCCCGGCTTTTATATGCCGTCTTTGCTGTTTGCTCCCTGCAAACATTTTCACAAACTGCACGAATTGACAGCGTCAAACTATTTACTGACGTAAAGCCCATCGAAATGACGCTGAACACAGATTATAGAAAACTGCTTGCGGACAAAATGAAGATGGCTGTGCAACCGGCTACTGTTACATTTGTTTTTCCCGATAGCAGCACCTACACCGGCAGCGTGGACATCAATGCAAGAGGAATCACCCGCAAAGAAAGTTGTACGGTTCCGCCCATCATGCTGGATTTTAAAAATTCTTCTACTGATGCAATGCGTTCGCTTCATAAATTAAAAATGGTTTGCGGCTGCACCAATGGCTCCGGTGATGAGCAACTGGCATTGAAAGAATTTCTAACGTACAAGATCTACAATTTGCTGACTGAAATGAGTTTCAGGGTGCGATTGGTACATGTCACGTATGTGGATTCAAAAGGAAAAGCAAAAACCTACAGCCAATATGGATTTTTGATAGAAGATGTAGATGTACTGGCAAAGCGAAATAAGGCTAAAGAAACAGAAGGTATCGCATTCGGCACAGAAAGCACACGCCGGGATCAAATGACCCTGGTTGCATTATTTCAATACATGATCGGGAATACGGATTGGTCCGTCCCGAATTATCACAACATCAAATTAATTACGTTAAAAGAGGATCCTAATTCTCTACCTTATGTGATTCCTTATGATTTTGACTACGCCGGGCTGGTTAATGCGTACTATGCGGTACCTGCAGAAGAACTGCAACTCACCAGCGTTACAGAAAGGGCATACCGTGGATTTGCAAGAAGCATGGAAGAATTGGAGGAAACGATCAAATTATTTAATGATCAAAAAGAAAATATAACTAATCTCATCATGAATTTTGAGCCATTGAGCTCGAGATCCAAAAAAGAAATGATGGAGTACATCGAACAATTCTACAAGATCATTAACAATAAAAAATCAGTAGAAACAGAATTCATCAAGAATGCCAGAACACAGTAAGTAGTCCGGCAGGATTTCAACAGATATTTACTTCCCGTTCCAGGTCAATGCCAAATTTATTTTTTACAGAAAGAGAGATCTCTTCACTAAGTTGAAAGATCTCCTGCCCTGTAGCTCGTCCATAATTTACCAACACTAAAGCTTGCTTGTCATAACAACCCGCATCTCCCCTGCGAAAACCTTTCCAACTTGCAGCATTGGTATCAGGCCCGCAATGTTCGATGAGCCAGCCGGCCGGAATTTTCAAACTATCATCCCCCGCCGGAAATGAAGGCATATTGGAAAATTTTTCACGCAGCACATCGTATTGCGATTTTGGCAGCACAGGATTTTTAAAGAAACTCCCCGCATTTCCCAGCATAACAGGATCAGGTAATTTGGAACTGCGAATATTGATTATAGCCTGCGAAATGGCACGGATACTCAAATCTTTCACATTCATTTTTTCAAGTTCCTGTTTTACTGTTCCATAATCTACATGAAAAATCGGGTGCTTATGCAATTTCAAAGTCACGTTGAGGATAATAAACTGATCTTTCAGTTTTCTTTTGAAAATACTTTCCCTGTATCCGAATTCGCAATCTCCGTATGTAAACGTGACCACTTGTTTATCCCGGCGATGCAATGCCTCCAAACAATGAAAAACATCCTGTAATTCTACTCCATAGGCGCCGATGTTTTGCATCGGTGAGGCCCCGACATTTCCCGGGATCAAAGAAAGATTTTCAATGCCTGCCCAATTATTTTGAATGCAATGCATCACAAACCGGTGCCAGTTCTCGCCTGCGCCGGCTTTTACATAAACATATTCTTCATCTTCATACAGTTCTTCAATTCCCTTGATCTCGTTTTTCAACACTATTCCATCGAAATCACGGGTAAAGAGAATGTTGCTGCCACCGCCTAATACGAATAAGGGGATATTGGAATAAGATGTTACTAAATCCTTTGCTGCATCTACATCAGCAAAAGCAGAGAAATATCGTGCTTTTACATCAATACCAAATGTATTATAGCTTTTTAAAGAAATGTTTTCCTGTACTGTCATGAATTTATTATTGCTGTTCACAATTTACATCGTTGCAACACTTTTGCCAATGATTTCTTTCATTCAAAAAATTAATTTTATTTTACTGCCACTTAAAAAGATAACAACGAGCCATGAATCCTGATCTGCGCATCCGCACTATTATTCCGACCGACAATACAGCATTGGCCAAAGTGATCCGGGATACCATGGCTGAATTTGGCGTGAATCGTCCAAATACGGTCTTTGACGATCCCAGCACCGATCATTTATATGAATTATTTCAACACAAAGGAGCCATTTATAATGTTGCAGAAATAGATCAAGTGATCGTTGGCGGAGCCGGCATTTATCCTACGGACGGATTGCCTGATGACACTTGCGAATTGGTGAAAATGTACCTGAAACCGGAAGCAAGAGGAATTGGACTGGGAAGATTGCTGATAGAAAAATGTATCAGCCAGGCAAAAGAAATGGGTTATAAAAATATTTACCTGGAATCAATGCCGGAGTTAAAAAAAGCATTGAATGTATATGCAAAATTCGGTTTTGAATATCTTAAAGGCCCAATGGGTAATAGCGGGCATACAGGATGTGAATTGTGGATGTTGAAAAAATTATAAGAGCTGGAAACAAGACAAGTTGCAAAGCGTTTAAATGATCTCCACTTCATAGACAGGGCTGAAGAGATATACTTTCCCGGTTTTCACTTCGATGCACTTGAAACGCTTTCTCAATTTTTCTCCTCTTTGAAAAATTCTTCCATCTTCAATGCGGAACAATGCCTGGTTTGACAATTCTTCCACTAAGCGATTAGAACTATCCAGTGCATTAAATTTTCTTAAAACCCGTATCAATCCATCTTCCGCACAACTGCTGGCAGCCGGATTTCGTAATGAGATCAATAATTCCTTTTCAATGTCAGCAGGGAAAATTTTATTCTTTAAAAACTGATCCAACAGTTGAGCGTAGATCGTTTTCCATTCCCGGCCATGTGCCTGTACTTTATGACCGTGTTGTTCAAAAGTGAGGAGATGTCCCAACTCATGCAATAAGGTGATCAGGAAGGCATATACATTCAGATTTCCATTCACACTGATGCGGTGGTTGTGCATATGTGTGCGATGGCGATAATCCCCTAAAATACTTTTTCGCTCTTTTGTAATGGTAAGATGCACTTTATACTGCCGCAGGTACTGCAGCACTGCTTCATACGTGCCATTGGGTAAATAATGCTGTAAATGATGGATCGGTGCTTCTCTTCTACTCATTCTTTTTTTCCTTCGCCATTTTCATGAGGATAGATACCTCAAGAAAAGTGTACACAAGGTACAAACACATACAGGCAATCAATGCCGGTCTATTTACATTTTTTTTCACAGCTACGATGTATATGAATGCGGCCACTGCTATGATGAAAAATTTTACAATAAAACTGGCATAAATGGATCGGATAAAAGCCTGCACATTTCCGGAACGCAAGCCACGCTGACCAAGCCAAAATGATATCAGGGTGACCACAAACAAGATCAGGTTACCGACAATGAGTACTTCACGGTCAATGGACCATTTTTCCAGGAGTGTTCGTCCACTGATAAAAAAACCATTCAGCAAAACAAACAGCAAGATCACCGGGAAGAGAGGACGGGCGGCATTTTGTTTCATGTTCGGTGATCGTTTTATCTGGTGGCCACTTGTTGTTCATTTCCGTTGCTCATGCCCACTACATTGGCGCCCATATGGCATTGACCATTGAAAGTGGCAGTAGGTTCCACCTGTAATTTTCCTGCATAAATATCGCCGCTGACCACACAATCGCCCCGTAGTTGCAGCAGATCTTTTGCACGAATGTTGCCGGAAACTTTTCCAACTATATCGGCCTGGTTTCCGGAAATATCGCCTTCCACAACGCCGCTGGCGCCAATGATGATCTTGGAAGAGCAATTGATATTTCCTACAATGGTGCCATCAATACGCAGATCGCTGTTGCTGCTGATGTCTCCTTTTACCGTGGTGCCGGCACCGATCAACGTGGTGCCATTGCCTCCACCATTTGTTTTTTCTGGTTGCATGTCGGGTTTTTGTTTAGTATTGAACATAGGTGATCGATTTAGTCATTTGAAGGTTCTTCTTTTGGCAGCACTAATTTTGTGGTATCCAATGCCACAGAAGTATTTCCGGTCAGTACTTTACGTACCTGGTCAATATACTCCGATTGATAATTCACCTGCTGCTCCAAAGAATCGACCTTATATTTCATTTGCCGGTATTCACGACCTAATTTCAGATCATCATAGCCGGGTATATAATACTTCAAAGGTGTAAAAACGATGAGGGCTACTGTAAGACCCACTAACAATACAAAAATTGTGCTCAAACCGACATAAACGCTCAGCCTGGACAATTTAAAGGTCACAACTTCCTCGTATGTATCGTCATTCATCACTACCAGCCGATATCTGTTTCTCAGCCGTTTGAGTGTATTGCCGGCATCCAGTTTAGCCATACTCCATTTTTAGGAAAATAAAGGTACTAAAAGCCATAGAGAGTTAATAGGATCGACGGGAGAAAGATTATACGATACAAGTGAGCGGTGATAGAAGTGCTGTCAGCAGTTTGCAGTTAGAGATATTGATCAGTCATTCAACTTCAACACAGCGAGAAAAGCTTCCTGGGGAACTTCAACGCTACCAATTTGTCTCATACGTTTTTTTCCTTCTTTCTGTTTTTCCAGTAATTTTCTTTTCCGGCTGATATCACCGCCATAACATTTGGCTGTAACATCTTTTCTCAATGCGGAAATATTTTCTCTTGCAATGATCTTTGCGCCAATGGCTGCCTGTATAGCGATCTGGAATTGCTGGCGGGGTACCAGCTCTTTTAATTTCTCACATAATTTTCTTCCGAAATCCTGTGAACGACTTCTATGGATCAATGCACTGAGTGCATCCACTTTGTCGCCATTCAATAAAATATCCATTTTCACAATATCACTTTCCCGGTACCCGATATAATGATAATCAAATGAAGCGTACCCTCTTGTTTGTGATTTTAGTTTATCATAAAAATCAAAAACAATTTCCGTGAGCGGCATTTCAAATATCAGTTCCACCCGGGTAGTAGTAAGATAATGCTGGTTCAATAATATACCTCGTTTGCCGAGGCACAGGGTCATGATGTTGCCAATGTATTCGGGCTTGCTGATGATCTGCGCTTTAATATACGGTTCTTCGATACGTTCGATCCGTACCGGGTCGGGCATTTCAGTTGGATTGTTTACCGGTAGTTTCTCTCCTTTTGTGGTGTATGCTACAAATCCTACGTTCGGAACTGTAGTGATGACGGTTTGATTAAATTCTCTTTCCAACCGTTCCTGGATGATCTCCATGTGCAGCAACCCG
>DASZPW010000437.1:0-4569 GCA_035550155.1 Chitinophagaceae bacterium
ACAGCGCAGATCTCGGCGATGTTTTACAACCCGAACGAATCGGCGATCAGTACGTTGTGGCCGTGGTAACAGAGATAAATAAAGAGGGAACTCAAAGTCCGGCAAAAGCCCGGCTTCGCGTAGAACCCATTCTTCGCAACAGGAAAAAAGCGGAGATCTTTAAACAGAAACTCGGCACCATCACCACGCTTGAAGCGGCGGCAACCACAATGAATAAGACCATTGAAACCATCGACAGCCTCCGGATGGAGCCAGATCAAAAAGTTTCTATTTCCGGCCACGATCCGAAAGTGATCGGCGCCGCATTTAATCCGGCCAATAAAGGAAAAATGGTTCCTCAGCCCATTGCAGGTGTTTATGGATTGTATGTGGAGCGGGTGGATAGTGTAACCGCAACAGCCGTAGAGAACGCCGACATTTCCATGAGGCAGAAAATGCTGTATCAAAGTACTATGCAGGCAGCAAAGTATTCCGATCCGTTGGGAGCCCTACGCAATGCAGCATCTATCAAAGATTATAGGTCTAAGTTTTATTAATTCGTATTTAAGCAACCAAAATCAACTGCAACCCCGGTCAAGTGCCGGGGTTTTCTTTTGCTGATGTCGTAAACAAAGCCGCAGAAGAAATGTTATTTTTACAGATTCATTTTCACAACAATGGCAGAGCCGATCGTTAATAAAGTGACAGAAAGCGGATTGATCACATTAGATCCGGAACAGTATTATCCGAAAGGAGAGGCCGCCGTGTTTGACCTGAAAGATTTTTTATTCATGGGCCTGATCTTAAAAGAAAAAGATTTCAGGGAAGCGTTGAAAAATTTTGATTGGGAAAAATTCAGGGATAAAAATGTTGCCGTGTTTTGTTCCGCTGACGCTATCATTCCTGTGTGGGCATACATGCTGGCGATGTCTTACCTGCAACCGGTGGCCAGGGAAATTGTAATGGGAGACGAAAAAGAATTACACAAACTGATCTTCCTGAAAAATCTTTCTGCAATAGATGTAAATGATTTTTCCGACAAACGCATTGTCATCAAAGGATGTGGTGAAACACCAATAGAAGATTTTGTATATGCGGAGCTCACCAAAAAGCTGCGGCCTGTTGCCAAAAGCATCATGTACGGCGAACCCTGCAGTACAGTTCCTATTTTCAAAAAGAAGTAAAGGATCAGAACCAACCCCGTTTTTTGAAGACCCACAGCATCCATACCGGTATCAGCAACATTATACCTACGGCAATGAAGAAACCATACGGGTTATGCAGCCAGGGAATGGTTTGAAAATTCATTCCGAAAATTCCGCCGATAACCGTGGCCGGCGCCAGCAGGCATGTAACGATAGCCATCACCTTCATCACTTCATTCAGCTTCAGGTTTACATTGTTGATGTACAGGTCGTGCATGTTGATCATCATGTCACGATAATTTTCCGTGAGATCATTAGCCTGCACGATATGATCATATACATCTTTAAAATATTTGGTGGTACTGTCTTCCAGCAGGTCGCTGTCGCTGCGTACAAAACCATTGACCAGTTCACGAACCGGCGGAATATTTCTTTTTAAAACGATCAGTTCTTTGCGCAATTGGTTGATGTGTCCCAGTGTTATTGTATTACTACTGCGCACTACTTCTTCTTCCAGCAATTCCACCTGTTCACCCAGTTGTTCCATCACCAGGAAATAATTGTCAACAATAAGATCCAGCAATGTATAACAGAGATAATCGGCGCCCCGTTGACGGATGCGGCTGTTGTTGACACGCAACCGATCCCGCAGCGGATTGAACACATCCCTGGTGGCGTCCTCCTGGAAGCTGATCACATAATCTTTTCCCAGGATAATGCTGATCTGTTCCTGCTCTACGGTGCGTTTTTCTTCATTATAATAAAGCATGTTCAGCAGGCAAAACAAATGATTGTCCACATCGTCCATTTTGGGCCGCTGGTTCTGGCTGAGAATATCTTCGGCAATGAGCGGATGGATCCCGAAATGATTACACACCTGTTCTACATCTGCTTTTCGCAGCCCGTCAATATTGATCCAGCTTATACGGCCGCTGGTCTTGTATGAAAAGCAGCCGGAAACTTCTGTAAATTTTTTTTCTTCTACGCCATCGGCATCATAGTCATAAACAAACACGGCAACAACCGAGGCCTCTTCCCGTTCCGGAACCGCCGTTGGATTTACCGAAAGAATTTCTTTGGTGCGCTGGATACCGAAGAGATTCGGCGGGTAGAGATAGCGCAGGTATTTTTGCGGACGAATTTTTTTTACAGCCATGATGGGTGAAAGTTAATGAATCCGCAGAAGAAAATGGAGGAGAGGGGATGCTGGCTGTAGAATGGTGCTGGGAAATTTTATATTCTTCCGTTCGGAACCACTGCTGATTGCTTCAATGTCGGGCCCCACTTTTGGCAACATCAATGTTAGCGGTTCGTCCTTATTGTTGGGTATTTATTATTATATACTGTAAAGAGATGCTATTTGTCATTTACATTTTGTAATGTATATATAAGTGTGTCCAACCCCAACTTTTCCTTTCCCCTCACACTCAGGACAAGCTTCAATATATCCGTCATTATTTACTTTTCCCGATCCGCAGCAAACCCTGCAAGTTTGGTAATAGTCACCTTTCCCCTGGTTGGGGTCATTAGTCGTTGTTGGATTTTTTGTTTGCGTATTCGGGCTGGCATCAAGCGTAATGACACTCTTCGTGTTTTGTTGTTGGAGTTTTAAAGCCGCATCAAGATTTGCTTTTGCCATTGTGTTATCCGGGTTTATTTCCACGGCTTTTCTGAAATCAGCGATCGCTTCATTTATTTTATTGATCTTACGATAAGCCGAACCACGATTGTTGTACATATAAGATTCCGGTTGGTAACCTAACTTAATTGTAATATCAATGGCTTTGGTATAATTTACAATAGCTTCATTTGCTTTTCCGGCATTATCATAGCAAAATGCAAGATTGGCAAAAGAGATATTTGCTGACGGGTTTATCTCAACTACTGTTTGAAAATACGAAATGGCTTTTTCCCACTGTTGCTGGTCCCTGGCAATTAACCCAAGAAGATTCCAGGTTAGTTCGTTATTGGGATTCAGTTTCTTTGCTTTTTCTGCGAATATGGTTGCATTTCCTAAATCTTTTTTATCCCAATATGTCCCGGCCAATTCAATATTCGCAACATCATTATCGGGCTCAAGCGTAACGGCTTGTTGCAACAGTTTTATCGCTTCGTCATAATTTTTATTTTTCTTAAAAGCTTTTGCCTGTTCCACCAGGTCCTTCACACTGGGTTTAGGCGTAAGCATTTTGGAAACACCATCTGACCACTCTTTTGTCAATGTTTGATTGTTCGTCGCTGAAAGATCCAATGCTTTTTCTTTAACAGGAACAAATTTCCATGATTGCTTTGCTTCCTGTTTCTCATCAAATGCAGCAAAATGAACAGAGGTGCCGTTTGCCTGTAATGTGTTGTAGGCAAACCCCCGCTTGAGATTGCCCTTTTCATCCTTTTCGGCGGTTCCCTGCAGTAGTAAATAATTCCCATCCTTACCCCTAACGGGTTTGAAGAAAAATGGCTCATTCTCTTTGCTGATAATTGCCACATTGGCGCTTGCCTTAAGATAATGTGCAAAGGGAATACTTTCTATGTAAAGAAAACCATTGTCTTCCGTGATTGTCCATAATTGCGATCTTTTTTCTTCGGAAAAAGGCCGCAGACTGACGCCACAGGCAACGTTCCCGTCAGTAGTATTGTTGGGCTTCAAATTACAATCAGATTCTACCTCCAAAACGAGTCCCGTTTCCACATTCATGATCGCAAAATTTTCGGGATGTGTCTGGGCAAAAACACAAGAATAAACGAAAAGTAGAAAAATTGTTGCCGGGTACTTAATCACGATATTTATTTTCATTGGTTTCTTAGAATGTCGTTTTAAGGGCAATCGCCAACGGTTTGGGTATTGCCGAAGGCGGGGATTTTTAGCACAAAAGTTCAATCGCAGAACGAATGTTGAACCTTGCACAAATGCCCAATCAAAGCCGTTCAGCCCCGCTTTTGGCAATACTTATGTTAGTGGCAGGCTTTCTTCTTTGTCAGCGAATAAAGTAGAATTAAATTCTTCAAACAGTTGCATTGTTTTTTCAAAACCATCTAATGACAATTTTATTTGTCGTTTATAATATTCAGGAAGACTTTCTCGCTCACTTTGTAACAGTTCCATTGTTTCTCTGTCCTTTACTTGCAAATGTCTATGGCGATAATCTGTGTCAGTCGTTGTATAGTGAACGATTTGTCTTCTTAAAGAATTTAATTTATTGTATTCAGTTGTTTTAAAGTCATTCAACCATATGTAATTGTCACTGCTATGGAATTCGGCAGGGATGCATTCAATTGCTGATGAAAAATAAACTTGATTGGGTTTAATCCTGTCGGGAAAAAATGAAGCAATTAAGTCACCAATCCTGTCCCAATAATTGTATGTTTTTTGACTAACTATGTCAGCGAACATATTATATCTTTTAGCCTCTATGTTTTGATGATTGGGAAAAATTTCACGACCATA
>DASZPW010000438.1:0-13057 GCA_035550155.1 Chitinophagaceae bacterium
TTTTGCTGCAGCCCGCCATGAACATCAACGCAAAAAATAATAAAAGGTAGCGCATTAAAATTCTTTTCTCAAATTTACATGGAAACTGAATACTATCCTAATGGGAGAAAGTGAGCAAATTGATAAAATTTTTACAATAGATGCGACAGGCTTTGCATCTGCGGCCAGTGAGATTTTCCTGTTTCAATATCAAAACAATCCATTGTACCGGACCTACTGCGATACCATTGGTTTTCATGATGCCGGATCGCAGGAACCTGGCCAATACCCTTTTTTACCTATTGGATTTTTTAAAACTCATGCAGTTCAATCAACAGTTTTTGAACCGCAACTGATCTTTGAAAGCAGCGGCACTACCGGTATGGTGAACAGCCGGCATTTGGTAAAGGATATTTCGATATATGAAAAGAGTTTTGCCGGAGCTTTTCAATTATTTTATGGTTCGGTGCAGGATTATTGCGTTTTGGGAGTATTGCCTTCTTACCTGGAAAGAAAAAATTCATCCCTCGTGTATATGACCAACCAGTTGATCCGGATGAGCGGGCATCCCTTAAGTGGATTTTACCTTAATGAATTTGATAAATTGCTGGAAACATTAGATCGCCTGGAGCGATCGAACCAAAAAACCATTTTGATCGGTGTGACATTTGCTTTGCTGGACTTTGCAGAAAAAATAATTAGTAGCGGCAATATAAAAAAGCTGGAGCATACCATTATTATGGAAACAGGTGGAATGAAGGGTAGAAGAGAAGAAATGATCCGTGAAGAAGTACATCTGATATTGAGAAGAGCTTTTAATGTGCCGGCCATTCATTCTGAATATGGAATGACGGAATTATTATCGCAGGCTTATTCTCAAAAAGAAGGAATATTCCATTGTCCGCCATGGATGAAAGTGCTTATTCGTGATGAAGAAGATCCTTCGCAAGTGAGTTCACAGGGAGCAGGGCTTATTAATATTATTGACCTTGCCAATATTTATTCCTGCAGTTTTATTGCTACAGACGATGTAGGAAAAGTATATGAAGACGGAAGTTTTGAAGTATTGGGAAGAAAAGACAATAGTGATCTTCGTGGCTGCAGTTTGTTAGTAGTATAAGATCACTCCTGGAGGTTGAACCGGAATCCCACATTGTGTACCGTCTCGATGTTCACTGTAGGCTCACTTTTTAAATGCTTTCGCAATTTGGTTACAAACACATCCATGCTTCGGCCAAGAAAATAATCATTTTTACCCCATACATGCGTCAGAATATCTTCCCGCTTCAATGCTTTATTCGGATGGGCGCAGAAAAACCGGAGCAGTTCGGATTCCCGTTGTGTAAGTGAAATGTTTTCATTTCCGTTAACCAGTTTCATTTCCTCGGGCAAAAAGATCAGCTTACCGATCCGCACCTCATTACTTTTTTCGGGCAATAGCATTTTATTGCGGCGTAAAAAAACATTCATACGCAACAGCAGCTCTTTCATGCTGAATGGTTTTGTGATATAATCGTCGGCGCCAGTTTCAAATCCTTTCAGTTTATCTTCTTCCATGGATTTTGCAGTAAGAAAAATGATCGGGACCACATCATTCTTTTGCCTGATCTTACGTGCCAGGCTATAGCCATCCCGGCTGGGCATGTTTACATCCAGCAGGCATATGTCTGGTTGTTTTTTCTGAAAAAATTCCCAGGCGGTTTCGCCATCGGGGCAGTTGATGACTTCATAACCTTCTTCTTCCAGGTTTTCTTTGATCAGGAATCCGAGCTGCAGATCATCTTCTGCGATCAGTACTGTTGTTCGTTTATCCATTCAGGATTGACTTTTAAAAAGCGTTATGATAAAGTTACTTCCAATTCCGGGCACACTTTCTACATTAATAGTGCCATGATGACTGTCTATGATCTTTTTTACAAAACTAAGACCTATCCCAAATCCTTTTGACGAATGAATGTCGCCTTTAGGTACCCGGAAAAATTTTTTAAAAATATCATGAATGTATTTTTTTTCAATACCAGGTCCATTGTCCTTGACATGTATTTCTACATGATGGTTTTTGTTGTTGGTGCCGATTATAACTTTTGGCACTTTGGAAAATTTCAATGCGTTCTCAATAAGATTGATCAATACGATCAGTAAATAATTTTTATCCGCATCGATGACAGGGTCTTCCGCATTTAATTCAAATTGTATTTCAGCTTTTTTCTGCTCGATGAGCGGCTGAAGATTGTTCGTTGCTTCACGGATCAGTTCATGAATATTGACTTTTTCGAGGATCAGCTGCAACTCGGTTTTTTCTGAAAAGGAATAGCGCAACAACCGGTCGATCTGCCCTTGCAGGTATTGACTCTGGTTTTCCACCATATCAGCATATTGCAGGATCTTTTCTTTTTTTTCCGTGGTCGAGTTTTTTTTCAGTGATTCGGCGGCCAAAGAAATGACCGATAGCGGCGTTTTGAATTCATGTGAAAAATTATTTACAAAATCCCGCTGTAATTCGTTGAGTGATTTTTGCCGGTTCAGGTAAAAAAGACTCAATCCCAGCCACACCAGCACACCCAGTAAGATGAGACTGGTAACGATCCAGAATATCATATTGGAAAGTATATATCTTTCCCGGTGCGGAAAATAAAGAATGATGCTGTCATGAGAGATCTTGGTGGCTCTTTCCGGAACTGCTTTCAGCGAGCTGTTTTGGCTGGCAGCAGAGTAAATGTCTTTTTCAAAAAACACACCTCTCTCATCATCATACAGGGTAAGCCTGCAATCAGTAAATATTCCGAAATCTTCCAGTTCGTGGTGCAGATAATACGAGATAGTGTCAACAGGTTCCCATCTTTCTACTGCAGCAATATATATGTGTGGTTCAGGTTTGGTAAGAATATCATTCAGGTATTTGGAAGGGTCTTCTACTAATTTTATATCATCATACAATCCTTTTATTGCGCCGATCACCTTTCGGTCAAATTCTTTTTGCTCATATTGATACACCCTGCCCAGCCAGAATGCCTGAATCACTATTATAAGGCCGATAATAATAGTGCTGATAAGAATGCTTAGCCTTACAGCTTTTGCCCTAATGATCATATTATCAAAAATCCCCGGCAATGTAATTCAGGTTTCGTATCACTGTACTATAAATAAGGTTAACCAGCGGTTAAGGTACCGTATGGGAAATTAAAGAAAAAGAAAATAAAAAGACCCGGCTTTTTTTTGTATAAAAACAGCCGGTCCATCAGCAAGTTTCGTAAATAGGATTTATGCGTTACACATCCATTCTTTGAATTCAGGCGCTGTTTCCTGGCTCACAATTATAAAGTGATTGATATCTGTCAATGAAAGATCAACCATGAGCTTTACTTTTTCGTATGCCTTATAACCTTTGATGTAATTGATGTTGATGATATATTGCCTATTGGCCCGAAAAAACATATTTTGATCCAGTTCGTGTTCCAGTTCTGTAAGATTTTTATCAATAATATATTTTTTACAAAAACTATCTATTACGTAAACGATCTTATTTTCCGTATAGAATAATACGATATCCTGTAATCTCAGCGGGATATTTTCCAATCCTTTCCGTACGAGCAATCTCTTTTTTTCCCGCCTGTTCAGGTGTTGTAGCAGGTTGTTTACAGAAGTTTGGCCGTTGGTGAAATGACGTTCCAGCATTTTATATTTTATCAGAGATTTTTCAAGTTCCTGTTTGCTTACCGGTTTCAGTAAATAATCAATGCCATTGTATTCAAATGCATTCAGAATAAATTCATCGTACCCGGTGATGAATACAGAAGGGATATTTACTTTGGTTTGGCTGAAGATCTCAAAAGAGAGCCCATCCGGAAGTTGCACATCGCTGAAGATGATATCCGCTTCGGGCGATGATGATAAATAATCAATGCTTTCCCGTACTGATTTCAATTGGGCTTTTACATTTACCGGTACGGATATTTCAGCAAGTGTTTGAAGCAGGTTCTCCATGGAGAGCCTTTCATCTTCGATAATAATTACGTTTAACATGGCTTATCAGGTTTAGGTTTCTGAAACAGTTTTTTGTTTTTCATTTATTCTATCAATGGCAATTTGACCGTGAATCGTTCCGTTGAATTCTCAATGATGATATCCCGGTTGCAGATCAGCTTGTACCGGGAACTTAGGTTTTTTAACCCGATGCCGGTAGACCTGATCTGGTATGTTTTGGGTTTACTGTTGTTACTTATTTTCAAATATTGTCCATTCTTAACGATCCTGATGGTCAGTGGATGGGCTTCGCTGAATTCATTATGCTTTACGGCATTTTCCACCAGGATCTGCAGGGCGCAGGGGAGGATCATTACTTTCCCGTCATTTTCCTTCAATTCATGTTCGAGTGCAACTTTGTTTTCATGACGGATCTTCAGAAGAAAAAAATAATTGTCAATAAATTCGAGTTCATCATCCAATGAAATGAGATCTCTTTCTTTATTCAGCAGGATATATTTATAAACGTTCGACAGTTTGCTGTTGAATGCATGAGCAGTTTGCGGATCATTCAGAATGAGATGTGACAAAGTATTTAATGAATTAAACATAAAATGAGGATCCAACTCATTTTTTAAAACAGACATTTCAGCCTGTGTTCGCTCATGGTCCAGTTGTTTAACGATCTTACTGTCCAGTTCTCTTTCTTTGCTAAGAAATAATATTTCGTAAATAAGAGTGAATACAATTATGTCCAGGACACAAACAACCAGGAATTTGGCCAGGTTCATCCAGCTAAAAATTTCATGAGAGAATTTGTACCATAGCATCGTCATGATACCTCCAATACTGATGCCGCATAATATTGATATCAGCGAAATGGAGGCGATCTTGATAAAAGGGTTTACACCCGGTTGGTAGATAGGGCGAAGCTTACTATGAACCCAATTACTGCCTACCCATATTAGATACGAACAAAAAATAAAGTAAATGTTGATGCCGATGAGTTGAAAGATGCTGTAATGATCGTAAGTGATGATACCGGATATGACCGGGATAAAAATCCCGAGCAATGGAATGAATAAAGCCCGTAAGTACCTGTCCTTGATCATAGCAGTAGGGTTCTTTGGTTCACATTTTATTTACCTCAGATACAGGATTTCTCATTTGTTTTCAACGACGTAAGAAAAACGAATGTTACAGCCAAATCTATCGAAGCCTTACGTTAATCAATAGTGAATAATATTTTCAAGGTTTAAATCCTTTACAGGTGGTAAAGGATTTGTCATGAAATTATCACGTAGTCCATCCGATCACATGTTCTAATTAAACAGATTTCAGAGTTTTCCTTTTTGCTGCTTCAGTCATCAAAATTCATGTTTGGTATAAAAAAATTTTTTCAATCATGATTTTTCATGGTTCGGTATAAAGTTGAACAGCCCAAATTCATGCCTTAGTATTAAATATTCATGGTTCAGTTATTAGGTCCTCCTTTTTTGAAGCAACGTCATTCATTTTGTTGCCTTGTCTTTCAAATAAACTTAAACCATAAAAAATGAAACGATTATTACTGCTTATTGCATTCTTGACGCCTGCAATCCTATTGCTGGCGCAGAATCGAACCATTAAGGGTAGAGTAACAGATGAAGCGGGAAATCCTATTCCTAACGCATCTGTGACTGTAAAAGAAACACGTCAGGGCGGAACTGCTGACGCAAACGGGAACTATTTAATTACAGTCGATTCAAGGGCAAAAACCCTGCTCTTTTCATTTGTCGGTAAAGCGACAGAAGAAGTTTCTATCGGAAATAAGTCTACAATCAACGTAACACTAAGGCAAGAGAGTACTGCACTGGAAGAGGTTGTTGTTACGGGTTATCAATCGATAGCCAGGAGAGACGTCAGCGGATCAGTAAGTAAAATAAAAGGAACAGCAATTGCAGACAAGCCTTCAACCAGTTTTGATCAACTATTGGGGGGAAAAGCTCCCGGTTTACAGGTTTCCACTTCATCCGGTTTGATAGGTGATAATGTAGTGATCCGGATCAGGGGTGCTGCCTCCATTAATTCGGGAAGCAACCCATTGATCATAATGGATGGAGTACCACTTCAACAGGGCAATGATGGACAGTTGTACAATCCTGTCAACGTATTGCAGGATGTCAATCCTAATGACATAGAATCAGTCGAGGTTTTGAAAGATGCTTCCGCTGCAGCTATTTATGGATCCCGTGCTGCCGGTGGTGTAATTTTAATTACCACCAAGAAAGGAAGAGCAGGACAAACAAAAATTAACTATGACATGTTCATGGGATATAATGATCCTTCCAACAGGATGAAAGTTCTGGGAACTCCTGATTATACAAGTGTGATCAATACGATGCGTGAAAACGCAGGATTAGGAGATGCTGCAAAGCCCGGTGACTTCAATGGTGATGGACAACCGGATGTAGTTAATACAGATTGGCAGGATGAAGTATATCACAAAGGATTTACACAGCAACAAAACGTTTCTATGTCCGGGGGCAATGATCGCTCCACTTATTTTGCTTCATTAAACTACACCGATTTTCAAAACTATATTATAAACAACCGGCTTCGCAGAGGAAGCGCCAGGTTGAATGCTACGACAAAAGTTGGCAACTGGCTTACTTTCGGAATGAATAACCAGTTTTCGAGAACCTTTCAATATGGTTTAGGATCAGGAACCGGCAATGCCGCTTCCGGTATTCCACTCGATCCATTACTTTACTTCCCCAATGTGCCCGTGAGAGATGCGAATGGCAATTTTTACCTGGGCCAGGGAGGAAATTCTTTTGGAATGGGTGTGCTTCCCAATCCGGTAGCAGTATTACTTGCGAATTTTGATAACCGGGAAGATTATACTTATATAGGTTCTTTTTATGGAGAAGCTCAGATAATAAAAGGGCTTAAATTTAAAAGTCAGTACAACGTAGATTTTCAAACCTCTTTTGGAGATCAATTCTGGGGTCCCGATTATGGTGATGGTCAGGGCCTGGGTGGTTTGGCGCAAACAGTAAATACGCAACGAAAAACCTGGTCATGGTTTAATACATTAACATACAATACTAAAATTGCAGGTGTTCATGATATAAATGCGCTGGGTGGATTTGAATATACAAGAGATAAAGGCTTTGGTGAGTATGCATATGGAATTGGATTAAACGATCCTTCATTACCCATTCTTTCAGAAACAAATTACCAGCTGACAGGGGCTGATAATTACTCCATAACTGAGTATGGCCTCGCTTCTTACTTTGGCACCGTGAATTATGGATATAAAAATAAATACCTGGCAACATTCAATTTTCGTGCTGATGCTTCTTCAAGATTTGGAAAAGACAATCAGTTTGGATATTTCCCTGCCGGATCAGTAGCGTGGAGATTATCCGAAGAAAATTTCATGAAAAACATCAAAGCGATATCCGATGCAAAACTCAGGGCCAGCTATGGTGTGGTTGGTAACGATTTAATCGGTGATTTTACATATAACAGCGTTTATGGCCAGGTACAGTATGCGGATGTTACCGGTTTCGCCAGAGCTAATCCCGGTAACTCATCACTTAGATGGGAAAAACAAAAGCAATTAGACATAGGATTGGATTTCACATTGTGGAATAAAGTAAACATCACTACAGATTATTACAACAGAAGAACCCAGGATCTTATTTTGAATAATCCTGTATTAGCAACAGTAGGCTTCCCCGGAAATTCAATCGTGGAAAATATCGGGCAATTAAAGAACTCAGGTATTGAATTAGGCATTAATTCCACCAATATCTCCAGGAAGAATTTTACATGGACCACTAACTTCAACATTGCTTATAGCAAAAGCAAAGTTGTTTCTACTAATTCAGCAGGTGATGATCTCTTTGGTGGATTTGGAATTGCTCGTCCTGGTGTTGACCTCGGCACCTATTACCTCATTCGCTGGAATGGCGTAAATCCTCAAACAGGATGGGCTACCTGGTTAGATGGGAATGGAAATGTAAAACAATATGATCCATCAGCGACTACTAAAAAATGGACAACAGTAAAAACTGGAGACTCAACCGGAGCTATTACTGCTGCTGATAGAGTCGTGTTAAAGGGAAAGACTCCTTATCCTAAATTTTATGGTGGCCTGAGCAATTCGATTACTTTTAAAGGATTCGATTTTAGTTTCGATTTGCAATATGCATTCGGATTCTATGTGTATAACAGTACACTTTCATCTTTGGTTACTTATACAACTCAAAGAAATAAAAGTACTGAATTGCTGAATGCCTGGACAACGGCTGGCCAGGTTACTAATGTGCCCAAATTATATTGGGGAGATAACCAGGAATCACAGGCTTCATCAAGATTTCTAGAAAAGGGAGATTACGTAAGAGTTAAGAATATTGCTTTAGGTTATACGCTGCCAAGGTCAATAGTTCAGAAAATGAGACTCAGTTCACTTAGAATTTACATTCAGGCACAAAATCTTCATACGTTCACAGGGTATAAGGGTATAGATCCGGAAGCTAATGCAAACGGTAATACAAATATTGGCCTGGGTGTTGATCAGTTCCGGCCGTATTTGGCAAGAACGATCTCTGCAGGTTTAAATGTTTCTTTTTAAAAAATAAACTAACATGAAAATGAAAAAAATAATTTATATAGCTGGTGCGACCTTGTTTATCCTCACTTCGTGCCAGAAAAAAGTTACCGAGTTCCAGCAACCTGATACGATTACTTCGCAGCTCGTATTTGATAGCCCTACCAGGATGGAAGCTGCTGTCGTCGGTACCTATGATGCATTACAGAGTGCGAATTTTTTATCCGGACGGGCATTGGTATATGCAGACCTGATGGGTGAAGATGCTATTGATAAAAATTTATTCTTTACTCCATTGCCAAAATTTGATATGCTGTCAAACAATGGTTTGCCTGCCGGGGTTTGGACAGCAGCTTATGCATCAATAGCCAGAGCGAATTTAGTGGCTCAGGGTATCAATGCAAACCTGGATAAGATCGATGCATCAAAAGCAAAAGAATTGCTCGCTGAATGCAAATTTGTAAGGGCTGTTTCACATTTTTACCTGGTAAATTACTTTGCGCAGCCTTATGGATTCACTGCTGATGCATCTCATCCCGGGGTTCCAATCATCTTGCAAGCTTTTACTTCAAACGATCCGGCTGCCAATCAGCCAAGGTCAACTGTAAAGGAAGTTTATGACCAGGTTATTCAGGATCTAACTGATGCTTTAGCTGATTTGCCCATGGACTATTCTGACACATATAGTACAAAAACCAGGGCAACAAAAGCGGCAGCAGCAGCAATGTTATCAAGGGTATATTTATATAAAGGAGATTATGCTAATGCAAAAACTTTTGCCGGCAATATCATCAGTGGTCAATATGGAACCTTTGCCTTAAATCCAAACCCGGGTGATTGTTTTGGGCCAAACCATTATGAAACTGATGAAACGATCTGGTCCATTCCAAATAATGTCAGCGATAATCCGAATACCAATAATGCATTGCCAATGCATTATTCAGAGTTAGGCAGAGGAGACATCGCAGTTTCACCAACTTTCATGAACATTGCCACGAATCCATATTTCACCAGCGATGATAAAAGGAGAGGATTGATTGTTCCGGCTACTTTGCCAAGTAATGCAGGATATTTTTATACAGCAAAATATCCGGACGTAGCAACCCGCTCTGATTGGGCACCTATTATAAGGTATCCGGAAATACTGCTGACTTATGCAGAAGCATCAGCAAGATTGGCTGCCGGAGTGGATGCAGATGCGCTTGCCAAATTGAATTTGGTAAGAGACAGATCAATCGTTTCTGCTCCTTCCTATGTAGCTGGAGATTTTGCTACAAAAAATGACCTGATCAATGCGATCCTTGGAGAAAGAAGAATTGAACTGGCATTTGAAGGGCATCGCATCTTTGATTTGCATCGTCTTGGTTTGGGCGTTACGCATAGGCTGGATGGTGATTTCTCACCATTACCAGATGAAGCATATGGTGCTGATAAATCAATATTCCCCATTCCTCAGAATGAGGTTGACGAAAGTAAAGGAGTGCTGACTCAGAATCCCGGTTACTAATTGCGTAGCCAGGTATTTAAAATATTCGATCATGAAAGCCGCTTATTCGAGCGGCTTTTTTTTTGATTGTCACTTTAGTTGTAATTATTCATGTCTCAGCATAAATAAATGATGCCTGGGTGATACAATATTGAAAATATTTATTTGCGTTTTTCTGTCTTATTTCAAATTTCATTTTCCACAAAAAAAGCTCAGCTGAATTTCTAAAGAAATTATTGAAATGTTTCTATAAGAGAAATTCTTCTGCTGCTGCATTTCATGATAGAAATTTTTATTGCTTCTCTCAAATTTATTGTTCGCCCATCAAGCTTGTATTTCATAAAAATTTTGGTGTAATGAAAAATTATAAATCCGGGAACTACTACTTCAGGTTTTAATATTCATGTTCCGGTAATATTATATATGTCAATTGAAACATATCAATGCAATTTGTTGCCTTGTTTTTATAAATTAAAATTTTAAACATGAAAAGATCTTTATTATTTCTTATGATGTTTCTGCCTGCAGTGTTGGTATTTGCACAAAGAACCATAACAGGCAAAGTAATTGATGAAAACGGCAACCCTATTGCCAACGCTTCAGTTACTGTTAAAGAAACGCAAGTCGGCGGCACGACTGATGCCAATGGTCATTATTCGATATCAGTTGATAGGAATGCCCGTAACCTGGTGTTTTCTTTTATCGGGAAAGCATCCCAGGAAATTGCGATTGGTAATAGATCTGTAATTGATGTTACACTAAAACAACAGGAATCTGTTTTAGAGGAAGTCGTCTTAGGGTACAGTTCACAGGTGAAACCAAAAGTGGTTTCTTCTATTGCTACATTAAAATCTAAAGATGTAGAGAACAGACCTTATACATCAGTTGACCAGGAATTGCAGGGAAAAGTAGCCGGTTTGCAGGCGCCGGTATCAACAGGTCAGCCCGGTGCGTTTCAGTCAATACGCATTAGGGGAATTGGTTCTTCCACTGCAGGCGCAGATCCTTTATATGTTGTGGATGGAATAATAATTAATGCAGGAGATCTTACCGGTCTTACTACTACTGCTAATGCATTGGCGGGCTTAAACCCGAATGATATTGAAAGTATAAGTGTGTTGAAAGATGCACAGGCGACTTCTATTTACGGATCAAGAGGCGCCAATGGTGTTATCGTGATTACCACTAAAAAAGGGCATGCAGGTAAAACCAAATTCAATTTCGCTAGTGAAGTGGGCGGCAATAAACTGGCAAAACTTCCACCAAGTGCCCGTTATTTAAGTGCCACTGAGTATATAGATTTATTGCGGGAAGGTGCCGTGAATGCAGGATACCAGCAATCTGATGTTGATGGTATAGTTGATTCTTATGGCGGCAACAATGGAATAAATACCGATTGGTTGAAAGCGATCACCCGTACCGGCCTTCAACAGGATTATAATTTATCTGTAACCGGAGGCGACAATAAAAATCAGTTTTATCTTTCGGGAGGTCTTTTTACACAACAGGCTGCTGTGATTGGATCGGATTTCAGAAGATATTCTTTCCGCACTAACTATAAGCATATTGCCAGCGATAAACTGAACTTTTCAGTAAACCTGACCGGATCCAATTCAATTCAGCATGCACCGAATAACGGAGGTGCATTTGCGAATCCTGTCGGATCGCTGCCATTCCTTCGTCCTACGATCAGTCCTTATAATGATGACGGAAGTTTAAATATCAGTACAGATCTCAACGATCCAAAAGCGTTTAATGATGGACAATATAATCCTTTATACATAGCCCAGAATGATAAGCATAGCAATAACACTACATTGATACAGGGAACAGTTGGTGCAGAATATGCGATATTGAAAAATTTAAAATTCACATCCAGGTTTGGTATCGATTATAACCAGGTAGAAGAAATTGATTTTTGGAACCAGTTTCATGGTGATGGAGTAGGATTTGGCGGCCTTCTGCAAACCAATAACTCCCGTTACTTTAACTGGATCAATACGAATCAATTTAATTACAATACAGCGTTCGGGCCGGAAAGAAATATAAGGCTGGAAGCACAGCTTGGATATGAAGCTCAAAAAAGTAAAAGTTATACAGTGTATCAGGCTGGCCAGGGATTTCCTCCAACCAATCAGTTATATTATGGAGTAAACTCTGCTACACCTATCGGAGCAAGTTCTGCTGGATCTGATTATTCTTTTGCCGGAGTTTATTCTACTGCTACCCTTAGCTATCAGAATAAATATGTATTGAGCGGAAGTTTCAGAAGAGATGGCTCATCAAGATTTAGCCAGGATAATCTTTATGGAAATTTCTGGTCCGTTGGTGGAGCATGGAATATTGATAAAGAAAACTTTTTCGATAAGATCCATTTTATCAGTGCCTTAAAACTCCGCGGTTCTTATGGAACAACCGGAAACGCAGCTATTCAGAATTATCAATGGAGACCACAAATTCAATATGGCGTTAATTATGGCGGACAACCCGGTGGCTCCTTTACAATCGTAGGTAATCTTAATCTAACATGGGAATCAACCAACCAGGCTGATGTAGGATTGGATGCAAGCTTCTTTAAAGATCGTTTATCATTGAATTTTGATGTGTATCGCCGGGTATCAAACAGGTTATTGTTCAATAATCCACTTTCTGCTACCACAGGATTCATATCCTTCATTGATAATGTTGGTAAAGTGGAAAACAAAGGATTTGAATTAACGCTGAATGGTACACCTGTCAGAACAAAGGATTTTTCCTGGGATCTCAGTTTCAACATTACTCATAATGTAAATAAAGTACTCACACTGCCTAATCACAATGATATACCTGTTCCGGGAACTTCGTTCCGCTTGAGTGAAGGATATGATATTCAAACATACTATGTCCGTGAATGGGCCGGTGTTGATCCTGCTAACGGAGATCCGCTATGGTGGGTGGATGGCACTCATACCCAGAAAACAAATAATTATAATAGCGCTCAACGCCAACTGCTCGGTTCTGCCGACCCGAAATATTATGGTGGTCTGACA
>DASZPW010000439.1:0-21074 GCA_035550155.1 Chitinophagaceae bacterium
CTGGTAGCAAAATAATCTGCATCCAGATCAGGAATTTTAAATTCGAAATGCCCAAAGCTATGTGCTCCGTCCACTACAACTTCAATTCCTCTTCTGTGTGCCTCTTCAGCAATTTTCCGTACCGGCAAGATTTGGCCGTTCCAATTGATGATATGAGTGATGTGAACCACTTTGGTTTTAGAAGTAAAGGCATTTACATATTGGCTTACGAGATAGTTTTCGTCTTCACTGGGTAATTCAAGATTGATCCATACTATTTTGATCCCTTCCCGTATTTCTCGTTGCTTATAGGCATTGATCATATTTGGATAATCCTGTTTTGCAGCCACAACCTCATCTCCAGGTTTTAATTGCAATCCGAAGATCACCGTTTCCAATCCCTCGGATGAATTACGGTTTATAGCGATTTCTTCAGGTGAAGATCCTGCCACCCTTGCCAAGTTTCTTCTGAGGGGTTCCCGCCCCTGATCCAGGATGCGCCACATAAAATAACTCGGAGCTTCGTTACTAAAATCATAATAACGTTTCATAGCGTCCTGTACTGTTTTTGGCGCCGGGGATACGCCTCCGTTATTCAAATTGATGATTCCGGGGGAAACAGTGAAGGATTGTTGAATATAGTACCAGAAATCCTCTTCAGTAGCAAGATCAGCGGGGGCTATTCCTTCAGCATCACGTAGCGCTTTTTCTAAATTGCGGCTCCAGGCTGGCTTGGCCAAAGATGTAAAAAAAGCTGCAGCTGAAAATGTGCCTACTCTCTTCAAAAAACGGCGGCGATCATGTGAACTCATAGCAAACAATTTATGGCTAAATGTACCAAAAAGTTTTGGTGGCTTGCGTAAACTTTTCAGCACCGAACCATTTTTACCATCGTTAACAGGGATTCAAATAGCAAATCATATTTCTGATCAAATCAATTTGGGAAGAACAACTCCACGGCTTATTTTTGCGTCCCCGTCTGGTTAGGCGGGAGTCAAAAAGCAGATTGGCCCGTGGTGTAACGGTAGCACTACAGATTTTGGTTCTGTCTGTTAAGGTTCGAATCCTTACGGGCCAACAAAAAGATTGCTTTAAAAGGCAGTCTTTTTTTTTAGCCGGAAATAAACGGTATTGGCGGGCTTCCCACATCAAAACCATCTGTTTTCTATCCTTTGTATTTGCAGCTACCTTTAGTATTCTTAGTATTCTTAAATTGCAATAACAAATTTTCTTAACATGAAAAGATCTTTTATCCCGGCACTGCTCCTGCTTTGCATAAATTCCTTTTCTCAGAACTGTTCTGATTTTTATTACCTGCAAAAGAACAAGATAGTGGAAATGACGATCACGAATAAGAAAAGTAAAGAAGTAGGTAAAATCACGTACACAGTCTCCAATGTTCAGCAATCAGGAGGTACTGTTTCTTCCACTGTTAATTCAGAATTTGTAGACGATAAAGGGAAATCAATTTCTAAAGCCACTAACAACATCAGATGTACAGGTGGCATTATAATGATGGATATGAAAATGTTCATCCCTTCAGGGCAACAGGAACAAATGGGTAATGTATCTGCAACAGGCCAGGAATCATACCTTGAATATCCGTCCAATATGAAAGAAGGTGATGTATTGAAAGATGGGCAATTTGGAATGGATTTTAAAATGCAAAGTGGGATTGGCGCACATATCAATGTTGATATCACCAAACGAAAAGTGCAGGGAAAAGAAAGTATAACCACCCCTGCCGGAACCTGGGATTGTTTTAAGATAACTTATCACAGTAAAGTGGTAATAAAAATTGGTATCGGCATACCTGCTAATGCGGACGTTACCGAATGGTATGCTCCCGGCTTTGGTGTAGTAAAAACAGAATCGAACAGTGGCGTTACAGAAATCACATCAGTGAAATAACCAGGTACCGCTAAAAATTATTTCTGCAATTAGCGAATAAAGACAGTTGCATGTCCTTTTCAGAAATGATCTGCTTTTCGGCAGGAATTTTCCAATCAATATCCAATTGCGGGTCGTTGTATATGATCCCGGCCTCACTGTCCTTATTATAAAAATTATCGCATTTGTATAGTACTACCGCTTTTTCGCTCAATACAGAAAAGCCATGTGCAAAGCCTGCAGGAATGAATAATTGTTTGTTGTTTGAGGAAGATAATTCGATGCAAAATGTTTGCCCGTAAGACGAAGAATTTTTGCGGATATCAACCACTACATCCAGTATCAAACCATCGAGAACCCTTACCAATTTTGTTTGGGCATGTGGATTCAACTGGTAATGTAATCCCCGGATCACTCCATATGTAGAAGAAGATTGATTGTCCTGCACCCAGCGGGAATTGATTCCCTGCTGTTGAAATATTTTTTCATTATACGATTCAAAAAAATATCCCCGGCTGTCCTCAAAAACTTTCGGTTCAAAAATGAGCAACCCTTCAAAATCTGTCTGGTAAAAAGGCATATTATAAACTCCAGTAATTTCTGTTGTTGATTTTATTACGGTAAATTCCTTTCAGGTCGGCTATCAAAGCATTGGGTTTACTGATAGAAGCAAAATAATTATCGTCCAGGCCGAGATATGCTTCATGCGGCACCGTAACTAT
Organism: Chitinophagaceae bacterium; assembly: GCA_035550155.1. Taxonomy (GTDB): domain Bacteria; phylum Bacteroidota; class Bacteroidia; order Chitinophagales; family Chitinophagaceae; genus UTBCD1. The sequence goes on from DASZPW010000439.1 coordinate 2,592, forward strand.
GACAGCATCATAATCGTTTCCCACCGAATCCACAAGTCGGAAACCATATTCATGCATCAATTCATCCGAATCGGCAAAAGGATCTTCCACTTCTACATTTACAAAAAACGACTTCAACATTTTTATCACATCCGCCACTTTAGAATTCCGGATATCACTTACATTTTCTTTGAACGTAGCGCCTTTCACCAACACTTTTGATTTCTTTACATCACCTGAAAATTCTATGATGTGCTGCACTACTTTTTGTGCCACATAACTTCCCATGCTGTCATTGATACTTCTTCCTGCAAGTATCACCTGGGGATTATATCCCAATTCCTGGGCTTTATGAGTAAGATAATATGGATCCACACCGATACAATGGCCTCCCACTAACCCGGGATAAAATTTTAGAAAATTCCATTTAGTACCTGCTGCATTTAAAACTTCATAGGTATTAATGTTCATCATATCAAAGATCACCGACAGTTCATTCATCAATGCAATATTGAGATCTCGTTGTGTGTTCTCAATGATCTTTGCGGCTTCCGCTACTTTAATTGAAGAAGCACGATGAACTCCGGCTTTTACCACCAGTTCATACACTTTTGCAATTTCTTCCAAGGATTCCGCATCGCATCCGGAAACCACTTTGACAACATTCGCTAATGTATGTTTCTTATCGCCAGGATTGATGCGTTCCGGTGAATAGCCGAGTTTAAAATCAGTTACATTTTTCAGTCCTGATAATTTTTCTATTATAGGCAAACAATCTTCTTCCGTGCAGCCGGGATATACTGTTGATTCAAAAACCACATAATCTCCTTTTTTGATCACTTTACCAACAGTTTCAGAAGCCCTTTTTACAGGAACGAGGTCGGGAACATTATGCTCATCTACAGGAGTTGGAACAGCAACAATAAAAAATTTTGCTTCCCGCAAAACATCCAGTGAATTCGTGAAAACAATATCGCAACCTTGGAAAGCTTCTTTCTCCAACTCATTACTGGGATCAATGCCCTGCTTCATCATTTCGATCCGCTTTTCGCTGATGTCGAAACCGATCACGGAAAGTTTTTTTGCAAACTCCAATGCGATAGGTAATCCTACATATCCCAATCCGATCACGGCAAGCTTTGCTTTTTTATCAATCAATTCCTGGTACATTCGATATTATAATTAAAGGGTTTTATTTATTGCTTGTGAATTCTTTAGGTTGTTTATTCCATTCCTCCGGAGGAAGTGATTGGAAATAATCATAAGTGATCTTCAATCCCTCTTTGCGATTTACTTTCGGCTCCCATCCCAATTTTTCTTTTGCTTTGGAAATATCGGGTTCCCGTTGTTTGGGATCATCCTCCGGCAATGGTTTAAAAATAATTTTCACTTTATTTCCGGTCAGTTCCAGGATTTCATGGGCAAAATCAAGCAAAGAAATTTCATCAGGGTTGCCAATATTCACGGGCAAATAATAATCGCTGAGCAATAACCTGTAAATTCCATCAATGAGATCATCTACATAACAAAAACTTCTTGTTTGCGAACCATCACCAAATACTGTGAGGTCTTCTCCACGTAATGCCTGGCCAATAAACGCAGGCAACGCTCTTCCATCATTCAATCGCATTCTTGGTCCGTACGTGTTGAAAATTCTTACGATCCTGGTATCCAGCTGATGAAAATTATGATACGCCATAGTGATCGCTTCCATGTATCGCTTCGCTTCGTCGTAAACACCTCTCGGACCCACTGGATTTACATTTCCCCAATATTCTTCCGGCTGAGGATGCACCTTCGGATCGCCGTACACTTCGCTGGTAGATGCCACAAGTATCCGGGCTTTTTTTGATTTTGCCAATCCTAAACAATTATGAGTACCCATCGCTCCCACTTTCAATGTCTGAATTGGGATTTTCAGGTAATCGATCGGGCTGGCCGGAGAAGCAAAATGTAAAATATAATCAAGATGCCCGGGTATATGAATAAATTTCGTTACATCGTGATGATAGAATTCAAATTGCTCCAGCTTAAAAAGATGCTGAATATTTTTCAGATCGCCGGTGATCAGGTTATCCATTCCAATAACCCGGTAACCTTCTTTAATAAAACGATCGCATAAATGCGATCCAAGAAATCCGGCAGCACCTGTTATGAGCACTTTTTTTTGTTCCATGAAAAAAATTAATTCACGATTGCCCTGCCGATGCTTTCATAATGGAAACCACGTTCACGCATATCAGCAAGTTCAAAAAGATTACGTCCATCGAAAATAACTTTATTTTTCAGGTTAGCAGTGATCTTTGAAAAATCAGGTGTTCGGAATTCATTCCATTCCGTAGCAATGATCAATGCATCGGCGCCTTTAAGACAATCATATTGACTAGTCGCAAACTCAATCTTGTCTCCCATTATTGCCTTAACATTTTTCATCGCCTCCGGATCAAATGCATGTATCGAAGCCCCAAGTTTCAATAACTCCCCGATCATATCTAATGCCGGAGCTTCTCGAATATCATCTGTATTGGGTTTAAAGGCAAGGCCCCACAATGCAAAATGTTTTCCTTTCAGATTATCGCCAAAATAATTTTTGATCCTGGAAACCAAATGCAGTTTCTGTTGCTCATTCACCTGCATCACCGCTTTCAGAATTTTGAAATCATATTTTACTTCATCAGAAGAATGTACTAACGCTTTTACATCTTTGGGAAAACAACTTCCTCCGTATCCTATTCCCGGAAATAAAAATCTTTTGCCGATCCGCCCATCGCTGCCGATACCCCGGCGGATCATATCCACATCCGCACCAAATCGTTCACAAAGCTGAGCGATCTCATTCATAAAAGTGATCTTGGCAGCTAAAAAAGCATTCGCTGCATATTTGGTGAGTTCAGCAGATCTTACATCCATATAGATCACCGGATTTCCCTGGCGAACAAATGGCGCATACAGATCTCCCATCAGTTTTTTTGCTTTTTCAGATGTTGTTCCGATCACCACACGATCGGGTTTCATAAAATCTTCAACGGCTACGCCTTCACGCAAAAATTCCGGGTTGGACACCACATCAAATTGACCTTTATAATTTTTTGAAACAGCAGCATGAACTTTGTCAGCAGTACCAACAGGCACGGTACTTTTATTTACGATCACTTTATACTCTTTTATCAGTTTGCCCAATTCTTCTGCAACCTGCAATACTGCTTTTAAATCAGCAGAACCATTTTCGCCGGGAGGAGTTGGCAATGCTAAAAAAATCATTGCAGCATCATTAATTCCAGTTTCCAGGCTGGTAGTAAAATGCAGCCGTTCCTCTTTTAAATTCCGGAGAAATAATTTTTCCAATCCTGGCTCATAAATAGTGATCTCTCCATTCTGTAAACGACTCACTTTACCTGCATCAATATCAACACAAGTGACATCATTGCCGGTTTCAGCGAAACAAGTGCCCGTAACCAATCCAACATAACCGGTGCCAATTACTGCGATCTTCATGAAAGGTTTTTATTTATTTACAAATTCCAAAACATTACTTGTGATAAAACTCAACTGCTCATCATCCAGTTCCGTGTGTATCGGCAAAGAAATAACCCGTTCGGTCAGCCAATCTGTTACCGGCATGGTTTGAGACGCTACATTGAACTGCTCAAACATTTTTTGTTTATGTCCCGGAACCGGGTAATAAATCATGGAAGGAATATTTCGCTGTGCCAAAAATTCATTCAATTCATTTCTATCCGCTCCTTCTAATATCAAAGTGTACTGATGAAAAACATGATTTGTATAGTCAGCCCGGAAAGGTGTTTTTATTTTCGGATGATTGGCAAACGCTTTATCATAAAAATCGGCCGCTTTTCTTCTGGCCGCCGCATATTCATCCAGGTGTTTCAGTTTAATATTCAAAATGGCTGCTTGTACAGTATCCAAACGACTGTTGCAACCCACTACATCATGATAATATCTTTTACTCTGTCCGTGATTGGCCATCATTTTTAATTTTATAGCCAATGCATCATCGTTTGTAAAAATAGCTCCACCATCTCCAAACGCTCCCAGGTTTTTGGAAGGATAAAATGACGTTGTTCCAATATGCCCAATTGTTCCGGTTTTTTTCGTTGAACCATCTTTAAAAAAATAATCACAGCCTATGGCCTGCGCATTGTCTTCGATCACATAAATATTATTTTCTTTTGCGATCGCCATTATTTCTTCCATAGGGGCCGCCTGCCCGTACAAATGAACAGGAACAATCGCTTTGGTTTTTGGAGTGATCGCTTTTTCAATCGCAATGGGATCCACACAAAATGTCTTTGGATCTACTTCTACGAAAACCGGTGTTAGTTTCAGCAAGGCAATAACTTCCGTGGTTGCGATGTACGTAAAAGAAGGTGTGATCACTTCGTCACCCGGCTGCAATCCAAGCGCCATCATTGCGATCTGAAGGGCATCTGTACCGTTTGCGCAGGGAATTGTATGTTTTATTCCAAGATAATTCGAAAGATTTGTTGCAAATTCCTGGACAGGTTTACCATTAATGAAAGCCGAACTTTCCATCACATCAATTACCGCCTTATCCACTTCGGATTTGATCTTGTGATACTGAGTGTGGGTATCCACCATCTGGATGGGACGCATCAAAACTGGTTTATTTTAAAAGTGCGGCAAAAATACTAAAATACAAGTAGTTTTACCTGTTTACATTTACGTAGCCGGAATTAAAAACGAAAAATTGAGCGTTCTATTTTATAATATTTTTTTACTGCTATTTAAAGTTTTTGTGAGGGTTGCTTCCCTATTCAATGCCAAAGCCGCAAAATGGCTAAAAGGAAGGAAAAATATTTTTGAACTATTGCAACATGCCATCCCCGAAAATGCAAAAATCATCTGGACACATTGCTCATCGTTAGGAGAATTCGAGCAAGGCCGCCCTGTGATCGAAAAATTGAGAACCCAATATCCTGATCATAAAATCTTATTGACCTTTTTTTCCCCATCCGGATATGAAGCAAAAAAAGAGTACCAAGGGGCAGACTGGGTTTTCTACCTTCCTATTGATGGCCCTCGAAATTCAAAAAAATTTTTAGAGATCACTCACCCCGATCTCGTGATCTTTGTGAAATATGAATTCTGGTACTATTATCTCAAAAAAATAAAGTACCGCAACATCCCTTTATTATTGATCTCTGCATTATTCCGGAAGGATATGTCATTTTTCAAATGGTATGGAGCTTTGCAGCGAAAAATGCTTTCCCGTTTCGATCATCTTTTTGTACAAAATGAGTCTTCCAAAAAACTGATCGACGAGATCGGCTTAGCTTCCATTTGCAGCGTTTCCGGAGATACCCGGTTTGACCGTGTGATCGATATTGCAGAAAAGTTTGAGCCAATTCCTTTGATCGAAAATTTTATTGGTGCTGATAAATGCATCGTTGCCGGCAGCACCTGGAAAGAAGATGAAGAAGTGTTATCCAGTCTTAATTTAACAGAATCCAAAATCAAACTAATCATTGCTCCGCATGAGATAAACGAATCACATCTCGATACTATCAAAAAATTGTTTCCGATATCTATCAGGCTCTCCGAATTAAAAACCGGTAACCGGCAACCGGCAACGGGTAACACTCTTATAATTGACAGTATTGGCTTATTATCCCGCTTATATAAATATGCGACTATAACTTACGTTGGCGGAGCACTAAAACCAATGGGTGTACACAACGTATTGGAAGCTGCAGTCTACGGCAAACCGGTTTTATTTGGTCCATATTATAAAAAATACATCGAAGCTGTTGAACTGGTACAGTGCGGTGGCGGTTTCAGTTTTTCTGATGTAATAGTATTGAAAGAAAAGATAGATCTGTTTTTAAAAGATCATACCGAATACATCAACGCTTGTAATGCTTCAGAAAAATATGTGCGGAGTAAAAAAGGAGCTACACAAAAGATCATTGGATTCATTCAGGAAAAACGCCTTTTGACCAATTGATCAAAATGTTTTACCGATTCTTTGGCATTATCCCAACCCAATTTTGTTTTCAGTTCCCTGTTGATCCAGAATTCAGCTTCCGGATAAATATTGAAACTGTTAATGGTTTTGATGCTTCGCTCATACATGGATTCATCTCCGCGAAATAATTCATTGATGAATACATAGCGATCATTAATGCCGATAGCTTTGCGAAGATCTTTTACAGGTGTTTCTTTTAATACTTCAAACAATTCCGTTTTTCCTTCTCTCAACTTATCATTCAATGATTCGGGTTGAGAGGCATTTATTTCATTCAGGTCTTTTTCTTTCGGTTGATGTGATAAAGTCGGTATCTCTGTCATCGGATCAAAAACCATATCCAATTGTCCGTTTTTTTGTACAACTGACACAGAACCTTTATCCACCAAAACCGTTTCTTTGACCCGAAGATTATCAGGTTCCTGTATTGCGGGTCGATCAGCAGGTCTGGGTGCATATTTTTCATATTGAGGCGCCACTGCTGGCGTAACAGCAGGCAGCACCACAGCAACTTTAGAAGTGCCAAGCGTTCTTGAACTTTGCGGCTGGAGTTGGTTCAATTCATGTTGCAACAACTGAATGGTCACCAGCATCTGAGCCGGTTCAGCTTTTTCGTCAAATTGTTCTTTTAATTTGTGTATCAGAGCGCCGATTCGTTCCATTATGGTATTTTTGACCGGGAACTTAAAATTACAAACTGTTTAGCAATAAAGTCAAGCAGAATCACAGGAAAAATAAATCTTAACAATGTTTATCGAACCAAGTTTCAGAGGAGAACGCCGTGGATGGATCGAAGTGATCTGCGGCTCTATGTTCAGTGGAAAAACAGAAGAACTGATCCGAAGGCTCAAAAGGGTGAAGATCGCTAATCTCAAAGTGGAAATTTTCAAGCCTACGATCGATGTGAGATATGATGAAACCAAGATCGTTTCACATGATACTACAGCCATTCAATCCACGCCTGTTGATAATTCACAAAAAATATTATTGATGGCGCAGGATGTGGATGTGATCGGCATTGACGAAGCTCAATTTTTCGATGATCAATTGCCTGTAGTATGCGATGAATTAGCGTCAAGAGGAACCCGTGTCATTGTAGCAGGATTAGATATGGATTACCTGGGTAATCCCTTTGGCCCAATGCCCATTATCATGGCCAAAGCAGATTATGTGACCAAAGTTCATGCAATATGCATGAAATGCGGAAACATTGCGAATTATTCCTATCGCAAAGTAGCCAATGCTGAACAAGTGATGCTGGGCGCAAAAGATGCGTACGAGCCCCGCTGCAGAAAATGCTATAACGAAGGAAAATAATGAAGTCCTTACACCATATATATTCATTATTCAAAAAAGATCTGCTGCTGGAAGTACGGCAACAGTATAATTTTTATGGCATACTGCTTTATATAGGTGCTACCATTTTTGTTTTATACATGGCTATTGAAGAACCGGAACCTAAAGTTTGGAATGGATTATTTTGGGTGATCCAGTTATTCATTTGCATCAATGCGGTAGCAAAAAGTTTTTTGCAGGAAAGTCGTAATCGTATGCTGTATTTTTATTCTATAGCAGGGCCGAGGGATTTTGTGCTGGCGAAATTATTATTCAACTCACTGCTAATGCTGGTGATGAGTTTGCTGAGCCTGCTTTTATTTAGTTTGTTTCTTACAAATCCTGTACAAAAAACCGGCCCGTTCATTGGTTTAGTGTTGCTCGGCGGATGGAGCCTCAGTCTTGTATTTACATTTTTAGCCGCTATCGCTGCCAAAGCACAGCAAAATGCAGCCATCATGGCCATATTAGGTTTTCCTCTTATTATACCACAATTGTTACTGTTAATGCGATTGTCCAATGCAGCATTCAACCCCGCTTTAATTATTCCAATGGATACGGTGCTATTGCTGATCGCAATGGATCTGATGGTGGTCTTGCTGGCTGTTATTCTTTTTCCGTTTCTATGGAAGGATTAAAAATCTATTCGCTTAATTTTTTTCCTATCAACGCCTCCCCTAATTTTGCTCCACTTTTAGCCGAGTGCAGCCGTTTCGTTGGCGAACAAGATGACTGACGAAAAAAACTATATGCAGAAGTCCTGGTGGAAGATCACAAGTGTCTTGTTACTGATCTACACGTTTATTTGCGGCCTCTTATTAGACGTCCCTCACCTTCCTGCATTACAGGAAACTATCCGAAACTTATATTTTCATGTGTGCATGTGGTTTTGCATGATGATATTATTCATTGTTTCTGTCATCAATTCCATTCGCTATCTGCGTAGTTTCGATCTCAAATATGACATTTATGCACGCCAATATGCAACAGTAGGAATAGTATTTGGCATTTTAGGTTATGCCACAGGTGCCATTTGGATGAGCTATACATGGGCAGATCCGAACAACCCGGCCTTTCAATCATTCAGCGCTGTAGCCAGGGAGCCGAAACTGATCGGTGCAGCCATTGCACTACTAATTTATTTTGCTTATCTCATTTTAAGAGATTCCATAACTGATATGGATAAAAGGGCAAGGGTTAGTGCGGTGTATAATATTTTTGCTTTTGCCATGCTATTCCCGACAATATGGATCGTGCCCAGGCTTTTACCCAGTTTGCATCCGGGAGGCCAATCCGGAAACCCGGCACTGGACACAAGAGATATTGACAGCCGCATGCGCTTAGTTTTTTATCCCGCTGTGATCGGATGGACATTATTAGGTGTATGGATCACTACGCTGAAAATAAGAATGAACATTTTGAGAGAAAAAAAGATGATGCAATGAAACATTATAAAAAAATATTTTACCTGTTGTTCTTTTTTGCTTTGAGCATTACGGTTTTCGGGCAAAATGGAAATCAACCTGTGCAAATGGCAGACACCATGCGCAGCAACGGTCGCATATTTGTAGTAGTTGCTGTAATGCTCACGATCCTGATCGGACTGATATTATACATCGTTCGATTGGACCGAAAGATTGGTAAACTGGAAAAAGAAATAAAATAAGAAAGAATTCAAGTTGCTGATTGCTGCAATGCAATGAGCAACTTTATTCAATATAAAAACGATTGCTTAAATAAATTTTAAATCATGCCAGACAAAAATTACAGCTTTTTTGGTGCTGTTGAAAAAAGTTTTAACAAAGCAGCCGAATTCACAAAATGGGAATCCGGCATTTTGGAACAGATAAAAACATGCAACGCCGTTTATCAAATGAGGTTTCCCATTAAAAGAGATGACGGCAACATTGAGGTAATTGAAGCTTACCGGGTGCAACATTCCCATCACAAAACTCCATGTAAAGGTGGTATTCGTTTCGCCGCAGAAGTAAACCAGGATGAAGTGATGGCATTGGCTGCATTGATGACGTTCAAATGCGCTATTGTGAATGTTCCATTTGGTGGCGGCAAAGGCGGTATTAAGATCAATCCAAAAAAATACTCTGCATACGAACTGGAAAAGATCACCCGCCGTTATACCGCAGAATTGATCAAGAAAAATTTTATTGGACCTGGCACTGACGTTCCCGCACCTGACTATGGAACGGGTGAAAGGGAGATGGCGTGGATACTGGACACGTATGGTGCCATGCATCCCGGCGAAATTGATGCAGCAGGTTGCGTTACAGGAAAACCTGTGACACAAGGTGGGGTTCGTGGCCGACGTGAAGCTACCGGCCTGGGTGTCTTTTTTGGCTTACGTGAAGTATGTAACATGACTGACGTCATGGAAAAACTTGGCTTAACACCAGGTGTAGAAGGAAAAAGAGTTGCGGTGCAGGGTTTGGGAAATGTCGGCTATCACACAGCAAAATTTTTCCAGGAAGCCGGTGCAAAGATCGTAGGCTTGTCTGAACAAGATGGCGGTATATGGAGTGACAAAGGATTGGATGTGGAATCAGTGTTTCAGCATCGCAAAAAAACCGGAACGATCCTGAATTATCCCGGAGCGAACAATTTTGCTAAAAACAATGATATGCTGGAAATGGAATGTGATATCCTGATCCCCGCTGCGCTGGAAAATGTGATCAATGGAGAAAATGCTCCCCGGGTAAAAGCGAAGATCATCGGAGAAGCAGCGAATGGACCATTGACGCCGGAAGCGGATGAAGTGTTTATCAAGAAAGGTATTTTAGTCGTACCCGATATGTATCTGAATGCAGGCGGAGTCACTGTTTCCTATTTTGAGTGGCTGAAAAACCTGAGCCATGTTCGCTACGGACGTTTGGAAAAACGTTTTACTGAAAACCTCAATTCACATATTCTTGGACAGATGGAAGAATTGAGTGGGAAAAAAGTAAAAGACAACGAAAGAGAATTTATCATGCATGGACCTGACGAAGTGGACCTGGTGTACAGTGGTCTTGAAGAAACTATGATCACCGCCACACATGAGATCATGAATACATGGAAAAGCAACCCAAAAATTCCGGATATGCGTACCGCAGCTTATGTGGTTGCCATCAACAAAGTAGGCACCAGCTATGCAGAGCTAGGAATCTTTCCATAAAAAAATGTACAAAACAAATTGCTTATTTATCCCATCCAGAAAAAGGATGGGATTTTTATTTCAGGTACCGAAAATCAAGTTTATTAAATATCTCTCCGCTCCAATTTGGTTTCTGAAAGTAGTAACTTAGCGGCCTTAAACTTAAACAAAATGAGAAAAATTCTTTTAGTATTATTATGCTTCGTTGTTGCAGCAGCACAGGCTCAATCCGTGGATGAGGTCATCCAGAAATATACTACCGCTATTGGCGGTTCCGATGCTTTCAATGCCGTGAAAACAGCAAAAATGACCGGTAATGTTTCAGTGCAGGGAATGGATCTGCCGTTAACTATCCAGATCGTTAATGGGAAAGCAATGCGCAATGATGTACAGATAATGGGACAAATGATCATCAATGCATATAAAGACGGGAAAGGCTGGACAGTGAACCCACTCGCCGGTGCCAATTCCCCAACTGAAGTTACCGGCACTGAATTATATGACCTGAAAAACCAGGCGTCCATGATCAGTCCATTGATGAATTACAAAGCATCCGGAAATACAGTAGAATTGGAAGGACAGGAAGATGTGGAAGGCGTAAAATGCTACAAGATCAAACTGACCCGCAAAGATGATGGCAAGGTTTCAACATACTATATAGGTGCCAGCGATTATTTACCTGTAAAATATGTCGAAAGCAAAGCGTTGCAGGGACAAGAGTTTGAAATTGAAAGTTATTTCAGCGATTACAAAGATTTCAATGGAATGAAATTCAGTATGACCCGTACTCAAAAAGTTGAAGGCCAGGTTTTGCAGGAGATCAAACTCACCGATATTCAGTTTAACGTTGACATTGATGATAAAATATTTGATATGCCAAATTAAACTTATTTACTTACTTACTTTTCAAAGAGCGGCATCAGCGCCGCTCTTATTTATTTTAGAAACGTCTTTGCTATCTTATTTTTTTAAGCACCTGAATTGTAGAAATGCCGCTATCCTGCCTGAGAAAAATAGAAACCTGTAGCCGTCCTTTTTCAAAATAGAGGTAGTATTTATTATCCTTAACATCATACTGCTGCTTCATCAGCACCTGCATGATCTCCTCTTTTCTCATATCCATCCTTACATTAAATGGTAATTGAAACGGGAAAGGTTTGGTGCTAAAAGTATCAGTGCCGTTTTGTAATCTTTCTATCTTAGCGAACCATATTAAAGCATTCACAGAATCCTCTGTATCAAAATCCACTTCAAATCCTATAGCATCATTTTGATATTGCCTTTTGTAAAATAATTTCAGATCATAATCCTGCATCGCTCTTTTTACAATATCGTCATTCATCTTGTGATCCATTAATAATAATATTGAATCATTTTGCAATACCCGTTGCTGTGACTTCGCTGAAACTGATAAAATCAGTAGCCCAAAAAATAAAATATACCGCATAGTTTGATCTTGATTTATATAAATTTTATTTATCAAAAATAAAATTACCATGAAAACTCATTTGTTATGCTCCGGCATTTCTGAAACAGGAACTAATGTTCCGGCTTTTTTTGAAAATCCAAAAGTAACAACGCCGTTGGTAATGATCAGATATGATACAGGAACAGCAGCATGATAACGGATTACCTGTTCCAGTACTGAATCATCCAGTTTTACATCCATTGCTTTGCATTCTATCAGCATCCATGGGCGGTGTTCTGAATCGTATACGAGTAGATCAAATCGTTTCTTCAGCTCCCCTAATTGAATCTCTTTTTCCAACGCAACCAATGATGCAGGATACTTTTTTTCCTGCAATAAATACTGAATAAAATTCTGCCGCACCCATTCTTCCGGGGTCAATTTGACCCATTTTTTTCTCAGCGAATCAAAAATGAATTTCTTCTCCCCTTCACTTTTTGTTTTAAAAGCTGGTTCGGGATAATGAACAACGATCATAGTTCAAATGTACTATTAGGCTTTTATTTCATTTCAACAATATAGTATGGCTTTCTTAAAATCAGCAGTACAGAGTAATTGATTAAATTCGCAAACATGAAAACAAAAGAAGAGATCGTAAAAAACTGGTTGCCTCGATACACCGGCAAACGGCTCAACCAATTTGGAAAATACATTTTGTTGACCAATTTCAGCAATTATGTAACCATGTTTGCCCGATGGAATAAAGTAAAAGTGATCGGGAAGGATAAACCTATGGAATGCGCCACTGCCGGCGATATCAGTATTATCAACTTCGGAATGGGCAGCCCTTCCGCCGCAACTGTAATGGATCTTTTAACGGCGATAGAACCAAAAGCCGTTTTATTTCTTGGAAAATGCGGCGGGTTGAAAAAAAGAAATAAGCTTGGAGACCTGATCCTCCCGATCGCCGCCATAAAAGGGGAAGGAACCTCCAATGACTATTTACCTCCTGAGGTACCCGCATTACCGGCTTTCGCATTACAAAAAGCTGTGTCCACCACCATCCGGGATCATAGAGTGGATTACTGGACAGGTACAGTATACACTACCAACCGAAGGGTTTGGGAACATGACGATCAATTTAAAGAATATCTTCAAAAGATACGGGCTTATGCCATTGACATGGAATCCGCAACAATTTTTACTGTAGGTTTTTATAATAAGATCCCTACCGGTGCATTGTTGCTTGTCAGTGACCAGCCAATGATCCCTGAAGGTGTGAAGACCGCTGCCAGCGATAAAAAAGTAACAGCCCAATATGTAGAACGCCATTTGAGGATCGGAATCGATTCATTAAAACAACTCATCAATAACGGATTGACAGTTCGACACCTGAAGTTCTGATGCTTCCACTTATTGATATAAAAGACTTGTCTGTTAATTTCATTTCGGAAAATGAAACTCATTCAGCATTAAAAAATATATCGTTTGAAGTGCGTCGGGGGGAGATCGTCGCTTTAGTCGGGGAATCAGGATCCGGAAAATCCGTTACTTCACTATCTATATTGCAGTTGCTTCCCGCATCTGCCCGATACACATCCGGAGAAATTGTTTTTTCGGAAAATGGTAATGAAGCGGAAAACCTGTTACAAAAAAATTCTTCATCGCTGCAAGAGATCAGGGGTAATAAAATTGCAATGATCTTCCAGGAGCCGATGACATCATTGAATCCCGTTTTAACATGTGGCAGACAAGTAACAGAAGCCATTCAACGACATAAAAAAATATCCTACCGTCAAGCCAAAGAAAAAACGATCAATTGGTTTCAAAATGTAAAACTTCCTGACCCATCACATATTTTCAATCGCTATCCGCATCAACTCAGCGGAGGTCAGAAACAACGGGTAATGATCGCAATGGCCATGTGCTGTCATCCTTCCCTGCTTATTTGCGACGAGCCCACAACAGCGTTGGATGTAACAGTGCAGAAAACCATTTTACAATTGATCAAAGAATTGCAGGAGCAATCGAACATGGGAGTGATCTTTATCACACATGATCTCGGCCTGGTTGCAGAAATAGCTGACAGAGCAATAGTGATGTACCGGGGAGAAATTGTGGAGCAAGGATCGGTCAAAGAACTTTTTACCAATGCCCAACATCCGTATACAAAAGCATTATTAGCCTGCAGGCCGGCAAATCATAACAAAAAGGAGCGGCTTCCTGTTGTAAGTGATTTTTTAAATATGATTGATGAATTAAAAATGCACAACATTGAGCCAACAGTGGTCAACAAGCAACAAAGACAAACGGAAAAAAATTCCGTATTACTTCATGTAGAGAACCTTTCAGTGTGGTTCCCCTCCAAAAAAACATTGTTCGGAAAACCGCTTGATTACACCAAAGCAGTGGATGATGCAAGCTTCGAAGTATATACAGGAGAAACGCTGGGCCTGGTTGGAGAAAGCGGTTGCGGCAAAACTACGTTGGGCAGAACATTACTCCGGCTCATTGAACCAACAACAGGAAAGATCATCTACAATAACATTGATCTTACTCAAAAAAGAAAAGAAGATCTAACTCCTCTTCGCAAAGACATCCAAATCGTTTTCCAGGATCCATACTCTTCTCTTAATCCAAGATTGACGATCGGCTCCGCAATTGCGGAACCACTGAAAGTGCATGGACTCGTTTCCAAACAAAAAGACCGTAAAGAAAAAGTGGTGGAACTACTGGAAAAAGTAGGATTGAAAGCTGAACATTTTTCACGATATCCGCATGAATTTTCTGGCGGACAAAGACAAAGGATCGTCATTGCCCGGGCATTGGCATTATCTCCGTCTTTTCTCGTGTGCGATGAATCAGTTTCGGCATTGGATGTAAGTGTGCAGGCACAGGTACTGAATTTGCTGAATGACCTGAAAAAAGAATTTGGCTTCACCATCATTTTTATCTCACATGATCTCTCTGTAGTTCATTATATCAGCGACCGTATTATGGTGATGAACAAAGGAAAGATCGAAGAAACCGGCACCGCCGAAAAAGTGTACTTCGATCCGCAATCGGCGTACACAAAAAAGCTGATCGCTTCTATTCCCAAAGGGATTGTTGCCTGATCTGAAACAGTAATTTTCATTCACCAAGGAAAATGTGACCTGATTTGATATTTAGGGGTATTATATTAATGGGAAAAGAATGTGAAGAATTAAACAGGATTTTGCCCTGAATGTTTTACCTTTGCCGACTTTATAACCAGCCCATTTACAGGCTGAAAACATGACCAGCCCGGCGCCGTAAGGCCGGAGATTTGGTAAAGAATCTTCAGTGGCAGCTGCCCGGTTTGAGTCATGAGATCTAAAAATTTTTATACTCATGAAGCTTTCTCAGTTCCGATTCGACCTTCCGCTCAACCTGATCGCACAAAATCCTACTAAAAGACGTGAAGATGCCCGCATGATGGTAGTGCATCGCCACACCGGACAAATGGAAAACAAACATTTCCGGGACATCATCGATTATTTCGATGACAAGGATGTTTTTGTTGTAAATAATACAAAAGTCTTTCCGGCCCGTATGTATGGCCGTAAGGAAAAAACCGGTGCCAAGATCGAGGTCTTTTTATTAAGAGAATTGAACAAACCCAATCGCCTTTGGGATGTGATCGTTGATCCGGCCCGGAAGATCCGTGTCGGTAATAAATTGTATTTCGGCGAAGCTGAAGAACTGGTGGCAGAAGTGATCGACAATACTACCAGTCGTGGCCGTACCATTCGATTTTTATGGGAAGGCACCGAAGATGAATTTCGTGCCATGCTGGAAAAATTGGGTGAAACGCCATTGCCGAAATATATTAAACGCAAACCCGATGATGAGGACAAGGAGCGCTATCAAACTGTTTACGCAAAATATGAAGGAGCTGTTGCAGCTCCCACTGCAGGTTTGCATTTCAGCAAGGAACTGATCAAGCGGCTTGAAATAAAAGGGATCCGTTTTGCTGAAGTAACATTGCACACCGGTCTTGGTACGTTTCGTCCTATTGAAGTGGAAGACCTGAGCAAACATAAAATGGATGCGGAATATTACCGCATTGATGATACCGCCTGCAAAATTGTGAATCGTGCCAAAGAATACGGACACCGCATTTGTTCTGTAGGCACTACCACTATGAGAGCCATGGAATCATCTTTCACGGCGCAAAAATTATTGAAACCTTCAGAAGGATGGACAAATATTTTCATTCATCCGCCTTATGATTTCAATATTGCCGATTCACTAGTTACTAATTTTCATTTACCGAAAACGAGTTTGCTGATCATGACCTGCGCTTTTGCCGGTTATGAACTGGCTATGGAAGCTTATAAAAAAGCTATCAAGGACAAGTACCGTTTCTTCAGTTATGGAGATGCACTGTTGATAATCTAGAAATAAGTTCTGTATAAAAAAATTGACACAGCCCCGGAACACCGGGGCTGTTTTTTTATTTCCGAAAGAAAGAAGGTCTATGCAAAAATATTTTTAGAATCTTTTTGGATCACCAGGTAATTTTTTCTTCCAAAAGTTGTATAGTATAAAGAATAGAGTACTCCCGGTATCAGTAAAACCAATGTGACCGGGGTGAGCCATTCAGGCCTTTCGGGTCTTCCCTTATAATAAAACACCAGGAAAACTCCTACTATTATTGCAATAAAGAAAGGCCAATATAATTTCATGCCTGACCGTACCCGCAGATATGCAGTTTCACCCTCTTTGATGTCAATGGAAAAAGGTTTGCTGCTATACCAGTCCACTTTGCACTGGACGGAATTATTGCCGGGCTGAACCGAAAATTCTTCTGTACCTCCATTTTTTACCATACCTACCTGGTTGCCATTGATGAGAACTTTATAAGTTCTTAATCGGTTCATCCATTCCGAAGAGCGGCTGACAATGATCTTGGTTTTTGTTTCCATATTTTTTTATTTAATGTAAACCTAATTTATTAGGCAAAAAAACCTTTTAGATGTACGGCTAAAAACGGGCTACTGTTCTCTATTCCAATCCAAACATTCCTCTATTCAACTGCTGCAATATTTGTGTTTTATATTCTGCAGGCACCAGCAAAGATATATTATGCGGACTACCACCATAAGAAACCATACGAACAGGAATATTCATGATAGAGCCGAATAATTTTTTGACCATATCACTCGTCTTGGAAATCTCGTTGCCCACAACAGAAATGATCGTTTGATGTTCATCTAACTCAATACTTCCGAATGGCTCAAGTTCTTTCACTATCTCTTTCAGATGAACAGGGTTATCAATGGTAAGCGACACTGCCACTTCCGATGTAGTAATCATATCGATAGGTGTACGATATTTTTCAAACACTTCAAATATCTTTCTCAAAAAACCATAAGCCAGCAACATGCGGCTGCTTTTGATACGGATGGCAATGATATTGTCTTTTGCTGCAACTGCCTTCACGCCTACTGATCCTGCTTTTTCAGTGATCAAAGTTCCTTTGGCTTCCGGCTGCATCGTGTTCAACAATTTTACCGGGATCTTATACTGTTGCGCCGGCCAGATAGATGCAGGATGCAATATTTTGGCGCCGAAATAAGCCAACTCTGCTGCTTCTTCAAAACTCAATTGTTCGATGGGAATTGTTTTCTTTACAATTCTTGGATCGTTATTGTGCATACCATCTATATCCGTCCATATCTCACAAACGCTGGCGGTAATGGCTGCAGCGATCAGCGAAGCGGAATAATCACTTCCTCCTCTTTTCAGGTTATCTACTTCACCTTTTGAGTTGCGACAAATATATCCCTGCGTTACAAATAATTTTTTATCCTTATGCTGAAGCAGCAACTGACCCAGTTTATTTTTGATGATACTGATCTGCGGTTCATCATAACTGTCAATTACCATAAATTCCAACGCCGGCAAGAGAAAATGATCAATGCCCTGCTCTTCCAGGTAAGTGCAGAATAATTTTGTTGACAATAATTCACCTTGTGCCAGGATATCTTTACTCAATGCTTCGCTGAAAGAAATTTTCAGAATGATATTCAGAAATTCAAAATGCTCCGCAATGATGGATTCCGCTTTTGCTACTGATTCCTTTTTTGTTACCAGGTCTTTTACGAATGCATGATAATGTGCTTCCAGTTTGTCGATGCATTGCCGTGCCGCAGTACGATCCCCTTTTGCAAGGTGCTCTCCTATCTCAACTAATGCATTGGTAGTACCGGATAATGCCGACAACACAACTATGGTGGGCTCTGTTTCTTTTGTCACCAGCGAGACGATATGATGCATCCGCTCAGGTTTGCCAACGCTGGTACCACCAAATTTCATCACTTTCATAAACTACTCTCTATTACTTTTCAAAAATTGAGCTGCAAAGATAATGGCATAACGCCAAAACAGTTGTTAGGAAAACTGCATTTACTCACCAATAACAACCGGTTGCAGTTTGTTCAACCGATCCGCAGCAGCGGCGTCATGTGATGGAATAAAGACCACTTTATTGTTTTTACAAAATGACCGGACTTTTGAATAGGTGTCTTTTGCCAGTTTATGACTGGCATTTGCCCCGGAATATTTATTATCGATCAATTG
>DASZPW010000440.1:0-2800 GCA_035550155.1 Chitinophagaceae bacterium
TCATTGATTCGGGAGTTTTTGGCGCAGTGCTGCTCATGGTAAGGCTGTTTGGTGAAGGACAAGTAAATATATTGTTTTTTTTGAATGACGTAGAAGGAAATGGTAATGTAACAGTTATTGAAAATTTCAAAAAATGATTTAGCTTTATTACTCTCCTACTCTACCCCTTTAAGACTTACGAGACGATTCTGTAGTAAAAATTTTTATTTAATGCAGTTGGCAAATAATAAATAACTGCAACATAAAATCAACCAGACCATGATACCTGTAAAAAAAATTATTCAGCTTTTCTTTATCCTGTGCTTTATTATTATTGCGCCAACACATTTGTTTGCACAGGGCACGAGGCTCCTGCGACAACCTACCATCAGCGCCACACAAATCGCTTTCGAATATGCAGGAGATATCTGGATAGTATCCAAAGACGGTGGCGAAGCACGACGCATCACCAGTACCGCAGCAGTGGAAGGCAATCCGCATTTTTCACCCGATGGCAAATGGATCGCTTTCAGTTCAAACCGTTCAGGTATTGACCAGGTATATATTGTCCCTGCAGAAGGCGGAATGCCTACCCGTCTTACCTGGTATCCTGCTCCATCATTTCCGCGTGGCTGGACGCCGGATGGCAAACTAGTATTGTATGCATCATCAAGAGAAAATGCCCCGACCGCTATTAATCGTTTATGGTTAGTTCCGGTTAATGGTGGTCCTTCCACATTACTTCCGGCACCCTGGGGTTTTGATGGCAAATATTCTTCCGATGGAAAACAATTAACTATTGACAGAGTTTCGAGATGGGATGTAGAATGGCGTCATTATCGCGGCGGGCAAAATACACCATTACAAATACTCGATCTGAAAACACTGGCGGAAAAAACAATTCCCACAGATGGAAGTATGGACAAGCAGCCGATATGGATGAACAATAGGATCTATTTTTTATCAGACCGTGATTTTATTATGAATATCTGGTCTTATGATCCTGCTACCAATGCTGTCAGCCAAATCACGAATGAAGAAAAAGGGGACGTTAAATGGCTGGATGGAAACGGAAAAGAACTGGTATATGAACACAACGGATATTTGAACCTGATTGATCCTGCAACAAAAATCAGTAAACAACTTAATATTACTGTTACCGGAGATTTTCCCTGGGCGGAAACAAGGATAGAAAATGTAACAGATGATATCAATAGCGCATCACTTTCTCCAACCGGTAAACGAATATTAGTGGAAGCAAGAGGTGAGATATTTACAGTGCCTGTAGAAAATGGTGATCCAAGAAATTTAACCCACAGTTCTGATGCAGCCGACCGTGCACCAATATGGTCACCCGATGGAAGACAAATAGCATGGTTCTCTGATAAAGATTCCGCATATGCACTTTACGTTACCGACCAGGAAGGACTAACAGCTCCTAAAAAAATATCAATTGGTGAAAGTAAATTGGGTTGGGAACCTGTATGGTCACCCGACGGAAAATTTATTGCATTTGACGATAACCGTGTAACGGTGAAAGTTATTGAATTGGCTACCGGCAAAATAACAACCATTGATACAGCCGGAAACAATTTAGACCGGGGCAGAATGAATCTTATATGGTCTCCTGATAGTAAATGGCTCGCTTATAATAAATCAGCTTCGAATAATTTCAGACGCATCATGGTATGGTCTGTTGATAATAAAAAAACAGAACCGGTAAGCGATCCGATGGCCGATGCGATATCTCCTGTATGGGATCTCAATGGAAAATATCTTTACTTTCTTGCCAGTACGAATATTGGGTTAGGCTCCGGTTGGGCAAACACCAGTTCCCAGGAAGCAAGGCCAACTTTTGGCGCTTACCTTACAATTTTACGTAAAGAGGATGCTAACCCGTTTCCATTGAAATCAGATGAAGAACCCGACACTACTAATAAGTCAGCAAAAAAAGATACTACATATAAAGATGTTAAAATAGATTTTGAAAATATAGATCAGCGCATCATTGCCATGCCGGTGCCGGTAGGAGAATACGACGGAATGCTGACTGGTCCAAAAGGCAGCGTTCTTATTATAGCAGGAGATAAACTCAGCAAATACACAATCGCTGATAAAAAAATGGAAGCACTGGTTGAACACGGCAATCAATTCGCCGTATCTGCCAATGGTGAAAAGCTATTATTCAAATCGGGACCAAAATGGAGAGTGGTTTCTACTGCAAAACCTGCCGGGCCAACGGAAGGAGTAGTCAATATGACATTGCGTATGGAACTGAACAGGCTCGCAGAATGGAAACAGATATTTTATGAAGCATGGCGCTACGAGCATGATTATTTCTACGACCGGAATTTACACGGCAGAGACTGGCAGGAAGTATGGAATGAATATGCGCCGTTGGTGCCATATATACGGCATCGTTGTGATCTTACTTATTTGCTCGACATGCTCGGAGGAGAATTGTCAGTAGGACACAGTTTTGTTTTCGGTGGCGATTATCCTGCCGTGGATACTTCCCGTGTAGGTGTTTTAGATGCAGATCTTATAGCTGATAAAGGAAGATGGAAAATAAAAAGGATCTATACTACTGAAAGTTGGAATCCCGGTGTAGTGGCGCCATTGGCACAGCCTGCATTGAAAGTAAAGGAAGGTGATTACATAATAGAGGTGAATGGAGAAAATTTAACTACTGATATGGATCCTTACCAGTTACTGAATGGTACTGCGAATATGCAAACAGTTCTTCTCGTAAATAGTAAACCAACTAAAGAAGCTGCATGGACCATACATGTGTTGCCGGAAGAAAATGAAACTGCTTTGC
>DASZPW010000441.1:0-3490 GCA_035550155.1 Chitinophagaceae bacterium
AATGGCTTAAAATAAGAAAGTACAAAGCATTTTGGTGGATCATTGGGTTGACGGCGCTCTCCTATCCCGGCATCAGCTATATCTTCCATAATATTTATGATAGTTTCACCAACCGGACCGGGCAAGCTGCTCAGTTAATTAAATCACTTATAGGAAATCCCTTTACTTTCCCGGAAGTTTGGCATACGCTGGCATTTTCCTCATCTCTTTTTGTTTTCATTCCTGCAGTGGTGGTCATTATGTTCATCACCAATGAATTTACTTTCAAAACCAATCGTCAAAACATCATTGACGGCTGGAGCCGGAATGAATTTATGGCCAGCAAATTTATTGATGTGCTTCTGGTATCCCTGCTCGTTACACTTTTATATATTACCATTTGCCTCGTCACCGGGTTTACTACCGAAGGTGGCGGAGGCGACGTTTGGGGCATGGCATATTATACTGGACTCTTTGCGTTACAAACCTTTTCTCAATTATCGATCGCTTTTCTCGTTGGATTTTTAATAAGAAAAGCGTTCATGGCTCTGGGAATTTTCATTTTTTATTTTATTGTCTTTGAACCAATACTCGTGGGATTAGCCAAATGGAAAGCCAATGATATCGGCGATTATTTACCAATAGAAATATCCGATCGCCTTATTCCCATGCCGGCATTTATGGGAAGAATTGATAAGGAAGCTTATGAAAGAGCGTTGGCAAGTATTAATATCCATATTCTTTATACGGTAATTCTTACTTCTCTTATCTGGTGGATATGCTTTAAAGTGAACAATCGAAGAGATCTGTAATTTTTTTATTTTTTAAAAATGAATATTGAGATCAATGAAAAAGCGCCAGCCGTTTCCAGGCAAAATATTTTTATTAATGCGCCAATAGAAAAAGTTTGGTCAGTGCTTACATCCATCAATGAATGGCCATCCTGGCAATCGGCCGTAAAGGAAGCAACGCTGAAAGGAGCGCTGGCAGAAGAAACTGAATTCGTATGGAAAGCGGGAGGATTGACCTTCCATTCTAAAATTCATACCTGCGATCGATATCATTCTTTCGGGTGGACCGGAAAAACTATCGGCGCCCAAGCAATACACAACTGGAAATTTGAAGCAAAAGAAAATGACGTGGTCGTTTCAGTAGAAGAAAGCCTGCAAGGTTTTTTTGCTTCATTGATGAAAAAGAAATTTCAGAAAAGTTTGACTGAAGGAATGGCGAAAAACCTGGAGGAATTGAAAGCGGCTTGTGAAAAGCAATAATCTCATTCGGCGTCAGACTAACTTATTAAAGCAACTAATGTTGCGAAACAAAAGTGTTTCGAAGAGCCGTGAGAAATTATTCATGGCTTTTACAGACGCAGCTATTTCTTTCTTAATTTTGTCATATCCAGGTAAGCAATCATGAGTAAGACACTTTCCGCAGTAATATCGTTTTTTATAGTCGTCGTGACCTTCATCTCTTGTAAAAAAGAAGGTCATAGCCCTATGCTGTTCGGCTTTTATACTGAAGCAAGTCCTGTAGACGGACGGTCAAAGCTTGAATTTACTTTTGGGAATAAAGTAACGCTATTCAGAGACCTTACAGCAAATAACAGTTCGTCTTCAGATACTTATTATTACAAATTAAGTCCCGGAAAAATAAAATTAATTCCAGCATGGATAGATAATGACCCAGGTCTGAGTTTTGATTTTATTCAAACTAATAGCGATTCTTTTAAAATCGGCAATTTATATCCCAATATTCCGGAAGCGACTCGGATTTTGATGACTTTCAAGAAATAATGTCACTACTTTCTTTGCCCCAATTCCCGTTCAGATAAAAAAATCCCCCCGATAAAGATCAGGGGGAACAACTAAAAACACTAGCTAATTGCTGAGTGGCTTCATTGGAACGAACTGTTTTTAATCTGGTTTTTTTCCATCCAGGAATGTATTGATCGTACTGATGTGTGATTGATTGTTGGAATCAGTTTTGACTTCGTAGTTGCTGTAGAAATTTTCGGCTGCAGAACTGTTGTTGTACAATTCCATATTGCGGCGGATATAAGCCGGCACAGTTTCAAACTCATTATTGGGGTCAGCCGTATTCACGTTGAACGATAAGTTGCGCAACTTTTGTAATCGTTCTGCCGCCCTACGTTTTTGTTCTTCAGCTTCGTCCCGCAAAGCGGGATCCTCAACGTCAGGAAACAAAGGTGTCTGAGCCTGATAAGCCAACGGCATATCCGCCGCAGGAATGTCATCCCGTTCTACAATCTGCATTTGAAGATCGAGGAGTTCCTCTTCTTCGGCGTTCGCATTTTGCGAAGGGACCGGTTCTTCGGCAGAAGGCGTTGAGGTGGATACCTCTGCTTTTGTTTCTGCGTAGATATTGGACGGCCTTGCAAGGTAGCCTCCCGATGCTGCAGACAGCGGGGCGGCACTATCTTTAGCTGTTACTTTTTCTTCATGTTTTTTTGAAGGAGATACGGATGGTAACTGAGTAGACGAATTTAGTTGCTCTTCTTTTTTCTCCATCCACAATTTGTTCACCGTAGTTGCCCCTGTGCTTTCTACTATTTTTTTATCAGGCTTGGGTTGTTCCATATCCAACTCCCAATGAATGACAGGACTTTTTTCTTCTGCATATATAATATCATTCATCGTTGGCATCGGTGTATCGGCGATCGGATCTTCTTCCACCAATTTTGGCATCAGCAGGTTTTCTTTTTTTGCAGGCTTCGCTGCCACAGTTTTTTCTTCTTTGATCTCTTCCTTCGGTTTTTCTTCTTCCTTCTGACCCAACACCATTACGATCTTGTCTTCTTTTTTCTCTTTCTTCAAATTCGCTTTGTCAAAAGGATCTTTATGCTGAAAACCTGTTGCGATCAGCGTGATGCCTAATTGATCATTGAGGTTGTTATCATATCCCAATCCCATGATCACATCGGTATTCTCACCGGTTTGTGTCAACAGGTAGTTCTGAATAACCTCCACTTCATCCATGCTGAATTCATGTTCCCCTTCGGAAGAATTGATGTTGATGAGTATCCATTTGGCTCCCTGGATATCATTATCGTTAAGTAGCGGAGAATTCAATGCTTCTTCAATAGCGTTTTGTGCCCGATC
Source organism: Chitinophagaceae bacterium (assembly GCA_035550155.1). Taxonomy (GTDB): domain Bacteria; phylum Bacteroidota; class Bacteroidia; order Chitinophagales; family Chitinophagaceae; genus UTBCD1. The sequence continues at coordinate 3,099 of DASZPW010000441.1, forward strand.
TTCGCCGGATGCAGTGGCACTGCCGAGTATGGCGACACCACCATTGCGCATCACGGTGCATACATCAGCAAAGTCCACATTGATCTGGCCGGTGCTGCTGATAACATCTGTGATACATTTTGCAGCAGTTGCCAATACATTGTCTGCTTTGGCAAATGCTTCACGCATTTTCAGATTTCCGAACTGATGACGCAGTTTGTCATTGCTGATGATGAGCAATGTATCTACGTACTGCTTCATTGTTTTAATACCTTCTTCTGCCTGTTGCTGACGTTTTTTTCCTTCATAAGTAAAAGGAGTGGTAACGATACCGACAGTGAGAATGCCGAGGTCTTTACAAATTTTTGCAATGATCGGCGCACCACCTGTTCCGGTGCCGCCGCCCATACCTA
>DASZPW010000442.1:0-10349 GCA_035550155.1 Chitinophagaceae bacterium
GAAATTGCGGGCATAAAATGTACCATGAACAAAGCGCATGAAATTTATTTGTATGGTATGGAAATAGATTGGGAAGGTGGGTTAAACAGCCGGGGGTTCACTTTTAAAAATCCTAATGCAGCCACTACCTGTGGTTGCGGCACCAGTTTTGGTGTATAATAATTATTTTGTTTAAAAAGATTTTAATAAAAAATCCCGTTTTGCCTGAAGCGAAACGGGATTTTTGTTTGATAGAAAATCTTATTGCTGTTACGATTTTGCGGTAGCTTGTTTTGCTGCAGCTTTTCTTTTATCATCAGCAGTTGGCGTATCGGCAATTCCGAGAGGTTTTTTCCTGGCAAGGTCGACCAATATTGGTGCGGCAACAAAAACAGATGAATAAGTACCGGTAACAACACCCACCAACATTGCGAAGGCAAACCCTCTTGTCACTTCACCACCAACCAGGAAGAGGATCAGGATTGTCAGGAATACTGTAAGCGATGTCATGATCGTACGACTCAACGTATCATTCACTGCTCTATTGATAATAGTTGCTTTATCCACGCCCCGCATTTCACGGGCATATTCCCGGATCCGGTCAAAAACAATCACGGTATCGTTCATGGAGAAACCGATCACGGTCAATACTGCTGCAATGAAGTGCTGGTCGATTTCCAGCGGGAAAGGCACAATTTCTTTTGCAAAAGAAAATACCGCCAAGGTTACCAATACGTCGTGCATCAACGAAAAAATAGTACCCAATGAATATCTCCAGTCTCTGAATCGAATGAAGATATACAGGAAAATGATGAGCAGCGCAAAAACAGTGGCTTTGACGGCACCTTTTTTCAGATCATCAGATATAGTAGGTAATATTTTTTTTGATCCGAGAATTCCTGAGGCGTTAAAGTTTTTCAATTCTGTCATCAGCGTACGTTCTACCAGTGAGTCAACATTCTGACCAGTGGAGTCGATCAGGTAGGCAGTTGTGATATCGAGTGTTTTATTATCACCCACCGTTTTGATGATCGGACTTTCGTTATTGAAAACTTTCTTCAGATCATCCCGTATTTGTTCCACCTTGGCAGGTTCGTTGAATCCGACGGTATAACTACGTCCGCCTTTGAATTCCACGCCTTCATCAAATCCGTTAAAGAAGGATGCGATGCCCATTATCAAAACCACCACTGAAATGGCGTAGGTAACTTTCCTGTATTGAATGAATTTGAAATTTGCATGTTTGAAAATTCGACGGGACACTCCGGTAAAATATTGGAGGTGACGTTTTTTACTGGTAAACCAATCCGTAACCCAGCGGCTCACTAAAATGCCACAGAACAATGAAAGAAGAATACCAAGTATCTGTGTCGTAGCAAAACCTCTTACCGGTCCTAATCCGAAATAGAATAATATGATCGCAGTCATCAACACCGTGATGTGCGCATCCAGTACCGGTGGTAAAGAACGTTTATACCCTTCGTTAATAGCAGGAATATATCCTTTTCCCCGTGTTAATTCTTCTTTGATACGTTCGTAAATGATCACATTCGTATCCACGGCCATACCAATGGTCAATACCAATCCTGCGATACCGGGTGCTGTTAATGTGGCGTGTAAAGCAGACAAAACACCGACAGTAAAAAGTAAGTTCAACACTAGGGCAATATTGGCGATCCAACCGCTGGTATTATAGTAGATGAGCATCAGCAGGAAAATGACGATGAAAGATATAGCGAATGCTTTCATACCACCGTTGATCGCTTCTTTTCCTAACGTTGGACCTACCTGTTGCTCTGCAACGATCTTTGCAGGCGCCGGTAATTTTCCACTTTTAAGAATATTCGCAAGATCCTGCGCTTCCTGTTCAGTGAAATTGCCTTCGATGCTGGAACGTCCGCCTTCGATCTTATCATTCACTCTTGGTGCAGAGTAAATGATATTGTCCAATGCAATAGCAATGAATTTGCCTTTATTCTGGCCGGTAAGATCTGCCCATACCCTGGCACCTGTCGGGTTCATGGACATGGTCACTTCGACTTTACCGGTAAGTTGATCGTAATCCTGGCCTGCATTCGTAATGGCATCACCTTCTAATTTTGCTTTATCACGGCCATATGTTTTAATCCCATATAAAGGAAGGATCCCGGCTTTCTTTTCCTGATCATTTTCAGGAATGCCGTACATCCAATATAAATCAGCCGGGAACTGAAGTTTTACTGCCGGAGATTCCAGGTAACTTCTTACCAATGAAGTGTCAGTTTCTCTTACATACCCGATAATCCCATTATCAATGGGCCTTCCGGATTGATCCACGCTGAATTGAACATAATTGGATAGATGTTTTTTTGAATCATCAGCGGCTGTGCTTGCTGTTGCCTGCTGTTGTTTAGTACCGGTATCTGTACCGGTAATCTTGCTTAACTGTGTGGAAAGATTATGAGAAGTGTCTGTTGCTTTTGCTGTCTTTGATGTATCAGCAGCTTTTTTTGCTATGTCTTGTTTTTTCCCTGAAGTGTCCGTTTTTTTTGAAGTAGTATCAGTAGATTTTGATTTTCCGCCCATCAAGGCAAAAAAAGCATCATCTGCTTTCTGAAGGCTACCGCTTTTGATCAATTCATCAATTCCATATACTTCCCAGAACTGAAGGTTGGCTGATGATTGTAAATATTTTCTCACCCTTTCTTTGTCCTGGATACCTGGTAATTCCACTGTAATAATTCCACGTTGCCTGTCTGGATTGATGCTGGGCTGCGCCACACCAAACTGGTCGATACGGGTAGTAAGTACTTTAAAAGTGCGATCGAATGCATCATTTGCTTCTTTACGCAAAGCGCTTTCCACTTTGCTGTCATTGTCATTGATGTTGATCGTCTCTTTATTGGCAGATGCAAATATGGAAGCAAGCCTGCCGCTGGGATTTGCTTTTTTATATTCCTCTACAAAGAGAGAAATAAAATCCGCATTACTGTTTGCTTTTCTTTTCTCAGCATTTTGCAATGCCTGCAAAAAAGCCGGATCATGAGAGTTGTTGGATAGTGCCCGGAGCAATCCCGACATTTCCACTTCCAGGGTCACGTTCATACCGCCTTGCAGATCGAGACCAAGATTCAATTCATTTTCTTTTGCTTTTTCGTAGCTGATCTTCCCGGTAGGACCATATGTTACGGTCACATCTTTGGTGCTGTCAAGTAACCGCTTCAGACGTTCATTATAAATATTGCTGAGCGAATCAGGAAGCTGGGAAGCAGCGGTATATTTTGCTGCTTCGGGGTAAGCTGTTTTTACATAGCTCAATGCCCGGGCTTCCATTTTCTTCTCATGGCTTTTGATAAACCATGTAAATGAAAGCTGGTAAAGAGAAACTACAATCAAAACAATGGTGAAAAACCGGACCAAACCTTTCAGTTGCATACAATTTCTGGTTTATGTTTCAGTAGCCGAGATTTCTGATTATTCCGGCACTGAGGTTATTTTTTAGAGTGGGCAAAGATAGCCTTTCAGATTAATTTTTCCCAATTAAAAAAGGCTTGTTTTCTACTGGTTTCTAAAAACTTAATTGAAGTCCGTCTTATCTTTGAATGGCATGAAGATACCTGTACAAAACGTCTTCGGAATAGTAGTTTTTATGAGTACGCTCCTTTCTTGCGGCCCCGGCCGCCGGGCAGCCAGTACAAGTCCGGGAAATGCAAAAGACATTTCAAAAACAGATCAATTTTTTTCTCAACTATTAGAAAGCGACCCTTTTCTTTCTGATTCTATCCTGAAGAATAAAGATGATCTGCGGCTGCAAATAATCTACACCCAAATTGACCGGGGAAAAAAGGGCGAACCAAAGTTCACAGATCATTATTTTAACGTAGATACCAATACCTATTTTTATCCTGCTTCTACCGTAAAACTTCCGATCGCATTGCTGGCATTGCAAAAATTGCATGATCTCAACATTCCGGGGCTTGACCGAAATACCACCATGATCACTGAAGCGGATTACAGCGGACAAACTCCTGTTTATAATGATCCCACCACTGCTGACGGAAGGCCAACCGTTGCGAATTATATCAAAAAAATTTTCCTGGCAAGTGACAATGATGCATTCAACCGGTTGTATGAATTTTTAGGGCAAGAATATATAAATAATACACTGCATCAAATGGGATATGTAGATGCACAGATATTGCATCGGCTGAATATCAGTTTGAGTGAAGATCAGAACCGGCATACGAACCCGGTACGTTTTTTTGATGCAAGCGGAAAAATGATCTATGAAAAACCTGCAGAGTTTAGCCGACTGGTTTATGCAAGTCGCAATACGAAACTGGGCAACGGATATTTAAGTGATGATAAAATTATTAATGAGCCTTTGGATTTTTCTAAAAAAAATCGTTTGTCGCTGTACGACCTTCACTCCATCATGAGAAGTGTGATCTTTCCAAAAGCAGTTCCGGCAAATCAGCGTTTCCATCTTTCTGAAGATGATTATGCTTTTGTCAGAAAATACATGTCTATGTTTCCGAGGGAATCGCAGTATCCTTTTTATGACAACACAGAATATAGTGACACTTATGTAAAGTTTTTATTATTCGGCGGAGCAAAAAAATGGCCGGATAGCAATATCCGGATTTTCAATAAGCCCGGCGATGCTTATGGTTTTATGCTGGATATAGATTACGTAGCAGATTTTAAAAACAAGATCGAGTTCATGGTGTCTGCTGTGATCTATTGCAACAGCGATGGCATTCTCAATGATGATAAATACGATTATGAAACGATTGGACATCCTTTCTACAGGCACCTGGGCCAGGTAATTTATAATTATGAATTAAACAGAAAACGAAAACATTCGCCGGATCTTTCATCCATGATATTTAATTACGCTGAACAGAACCCTTAATCATACCGAATGCCTACATTTGCGCATTCCAATTTAGTATGATGCATTTATCTTCCCGATTGAAACTATTCAATGAGCCGGAAACTCTGAAAATGGCAAAACTGGGCCGTGAGTTGCGGGCAAAAGGACTTGATGTTATTGACCTCAGTCTTGGTGAACCTGATTTTGATACGCCAGAACATATCAAACAGGCTGCGATCAAGGCTATTCATGATAACTGGAGTCATTATCCTCCTGTTGCCGGTTATCCCGATCTGCGTGAAGCGGTTTGTCATAAATTTAAAAGAGATAATGATCTTGATTATAAACCGGAAAACATTGTCATTTCTGCCGGAGCTAAACAAAGTTTGGCCAATGCCGTGTTAGCAGTGATCGATAAAGGTGATGAAGTAATAATTCCCACACCTTATTGGGTCACTTATTCGGAAATTGTGAAATTAGGAGAAGGAGTTCCGAGGTTGATACGAACTTCCATTGATAAGAAATATAAACTTACTGCAAAGGAACTCGAATCACATATCACGGATAAAACAAAACTTTTTATTTTTTCATCCCCCTGCAATCCGACCGGATCAGTATATAGCAGGGATGAATTGAAAGCATTGGCAGATGTGTTTGCCAAATTTCCGAATGTGTTCATTATTTCAGATGAGATCTATGAATACATCAATTTCATAGGTAAACATGAATCCATTGCTCAATTTAATTCTATCAAAGATCGTGTGATCATCATTAATGGATTGAGCAAAGGATTTGCGATGACGGGGTATCGTCTCGGTTATATTGCTGCGCATGCAGATGTAGCGAAAGCTTGTGAAAAATTGCAGGGACAATTTACCAGCGGTACTAACTCCATCACACAACGTGCTGCCATCATCGCATTGACCACGGACCTTCGCCCAACGGAAGCGATGGTGAAAGAATTTGAACGAAGAAAAAAGAAAGTGATGGAATTTCTTGCTGAGATCCCGGGCTTGCCATGCGTGGAACCGGACGGAGCTTTTTATGTTTTTCCCACTGTAAAATCGTATTTCGGCAAATCTCATGGCAATGAAACAATAAAAAATGCTGATGACCTGTGCATGTACTTACTGCACAATGCTCATGTATCAACAGTGACTGGTTCAGCATTCGGCGAACCGGACTGCATCCGCATTTCTTTTGCCAACAGCATGGCAAAGATCGAAGAAGCATTTAAAAGATTGAAAGAAGCGTTCGGAAAGCTGAAATGAGTTTTACTGCCAGTTATCCAATTATTTATTTGAAGACTGTGACAAGCTGATAAGCTTTTGATGCAATTCCAACACCTGCGGGATCAGTAACTGCGTTTCATCATTCACCAAAATAAAATCGCAAAGGCTCAGTTTTTTTTCTTCCTCCATTTGTTTGCTCAATCTTTTTATCACTTCTTCCCTGCTTACTCCATCTCTTTTCATGACTCTTTTAATTCTCAATTCTTCAGGAGCAGCAACTCCTATCACATGATCGAGCATTTTATCGGCGCCGCTTTCAAATAGTAATGCTGCCTCTTTGATGACGTATGGAGTAGTTTGCCGCTGCATCCATTGTCCGGCGTCTTTTAATGTGGCAGGATGCACTAATGAATTCAATACTTTCAGTTTTTCCGGGTCATTGAAAACAACAGTTGCCATATATTGGCGGTCGAGCAGATTATTTTTATACGCCTGTGCACCAAAATTTTTCTTTATAGAATTTTTAAGCTGTTCATCGGTATTCATGAGTTCTTTTGCTGCGTCATCTGCATAGTACACAGGAATGCCGAGCAGTTCAAAGAGCTGCGCCACGGTACTTTTCCCGCTGCCAATGCCTCCTGTTAAGCCGATCCTAAGCATGCTTAAAATTCAAATTTCAAAATACAAGTTCCAAATAAAATAAAAGATCTCAAAGCACTGACGGACTTTGAGATCTTTTGAAATTATTATTTCGGTGAATTATTTTTTATCGGTTCCTGTTGCCGCTTTATTCAATGCAGCCGTCCATTCCATACTGATCGCAGATTTCTCGATCTTGATATAACTGCCGGGACTAACTTCCAGATTCAATGTGCCATCTTCATTGATCTTATTGATAGTACCATGAATGCCGGCGATTGTAACGATCTTATCTCCTTTCTGAAGATTCTCAATAAAGTTCTTTTGATTCTTGGCCTTTTTTGCCTGGGGACGAATGAAGAACAACCAAAATACCAGGATCATCAAACCCAAAAAGATAAATTGGAATCCGCCAAAACCTGATGCCCCGCCGCTCTGACCATTTCCACCTGTACCCGAAGCACCGGGAGGAACACAAGCTGTAAAAGAAATTGCTACTGCAAATGAAACGAGATAAGAATAAATTGATTTCATGTTTGTTTAAATTTATTTGAGCCTTATTTAAAAATGTATTTTAATTCGTCACTTCCACTCTGAACGTCAGCATTTGCGGATTTGGGCTGGTGTTGGCGGTAACATAGATCTCTTTATTATTCAAACCAACTCTGTTTTCACTGTTGAATTTTGCCCTGATCACTCCTTCCTGGCCGGGAGTATAAGGTTCGGTAGGTTTTTCAGGAATGGTGCAACCACAACCTGCTGTCACATCAGTGATCACCAAATTTTTAGTACCCGTGTTTTTAAACCGGAATGCAACTTCCACAACCTGTCCTTCTTTCACTTTCCCAAGATCGGAATAGGTGGAATCCAACCATTGAATGGAAGTAAAGTTGCTGGTATCTTTTAAAACTTTATCCTTCTGTTCCTGCGTCATTCCTGATGCGCCGCCTTTATTATCAGTCCCATTGCAGGCAGCGATGATTGAAACAACAATAATAAGGATCCCTAATTTTTTCATGAATAGAACATTTTATCTGTATTAATCGGGAGGCAAAGGTAGAGAAAAGCCGGGAGCTATGAACTTTGCTATTGCACTTTCTTATATTCTACTTTATGCATTTTTCCCTGCTGCACCAGTTCTTTATGAATATTATCTAATATCCCGTTGACAAACTGGCCGCTCTGCGCCGTGCTGTATTCTTTGGCCAGGTCAATATATTCGTTGATGGTGACTTTGGGCGGGATGGTTTCGAAGTATAAAAATTCTGCCACACCCATTTTCATCAATATCATATCCAGCATTGCGATCCGCTCCGGATCCCAGTTTTTTAATTTAGGAATGATAAGCCCCTGGAGGTACTCATTTTTCTCCAATACGGTTTTTAAAAGTTCTTTGGCAAAAAGCTCTTTGTCCGGGGTGACCATTTGTTTAAAATTAAATGTACCGGGCTTTTGCAGAAAAGCTATCAGCAGTTGAACTACCAGTTCACCGTCATCATCCCAGTTGGAAAAATTATCTTCCATATGTGCTACAAACATTTCATTGGCCAGCAGCATATCGTTCAGGATAAATTCGATGATCTTTTTTTCATTGTTTTTATCCCTGTCTGCAGCAGCGATATATTCTTTGTATTCGGGAGTCATTGTAAGATCATGATAGATCTTTCGCACCAGTTCTTTATCGCTGATCAACTCCGGTTTTTCTTTGGAAAATTGCTGTTTCAACCCTTCATCTGCAAGCAAATTCCGGATCAGCTCATTATCTGAAATTTTTGTATTTACATGCAGGTCCTCATAGGTTGGAATATGTTTGGAAGCACGGTGATGCGCATCAGTTGTAGCATAGCCGGCGACTTCTGTTAAAAAATAAATGAAATACACCAATAAAGAACGGGTCTGTTCGAAATGTTGTTGTAAGATTTTCTGAGGTTCGCCGGGTTTGGCCTGGTTTTCCAGCGTCATCATGGTGTACAGGGTTTGCATCACTTTTACCCGGATATTTCTTCTGCTGATCATTATTCAAGAACTGTTTGAAGTGCCGAAATTAAGTATTTGGAAGATATATTTACCGCTTGACAATATTCTTTTCAAAAAAATGCTCTGTTTAGCAGAAATTGCTAACATGAACAAATTTGTCTGTATGAAAAAAATCATTTTTTCAATTTTATTATTTCCTTGTTTGTATCCCGCACAAGCACAAGATGCGTCAAACGGACAGCTTGCCGACCGTCGGTTGATCGATCGGGTATCCGGCAACCCTCTTTATGTATACCAATATGAAGATGTGAAAGGAAGTGCATTTCTTTTCGATAACTGGACACCGGGTACGGTGATCCTGCAAAATCATGTTACTTTTGAAAATGTACCATTGAAATTCGATGTAAAGAGCAATGAATTTATTTTCAACCGAAATGATTCAAGTTTTCAACTTGGGCCGGATGCCATAGAAATAAAATTATATCCGAATGGCGGGGATTCGCTTGTCTTTAAGAACGGTTTCGAGATCAATGCAGCAGTACATACATCTAAATACCTCCAGGAATTGGTAACAGGTAAATTGACTTTCCTAAAATTCCTGAAGAAAAACATTGAAGAATATTCAATATATGGCGATGCCACCAAATACAAACGATTTGTAGAATTGTACGACTACTTTATTTATAAAGACGGTAAAGCCGATCCTGTTCGCATAAATAAGAAAGAGTTGCAACGCCTGTTCCCGGATAAGTGGGACATCATAAGCCGGTATCTGTCTCAAAATAATTTTTCCGGCAAAGATGAAAAAAGCTTTGTCGCAGCCATCCGGTATTACAACTCGCTTTGAGTTTGCGAAAATTTCCTGCATCCAACTATTCCTGACATATTGATAGTTGTAAAAATATAAAGTCCACAACTGTGAAATTTTGTCCCACCGGGTGCAATAAATGAAAATTTTGCATAGGTCAATTAGTCGTTAACTGAAAAAATGGCTTTTTTTAAGGGACTGGTACATATTTCGTATACCTTTGCCGCCCGCCATTGCAGACTATGGCGGCACATGTCAAAAACCAGGACAATTCATTTCAAAAAACAAAAATCAATACAACTATGGCTAAAAAGTTAAATGTTACCCCGCTCCATGACAGGGTAATTGTGAAGCCGGCTCCTGCTGAGGAAAAAACTGCCGGTGGAATTATCATTCCTGACACTGCAAAAGAGAAGCCCCAGCGTGGCACTGTAATAGCTGCCGGGCCCGGCAAAAAAGATGAGCCGGTAACAGTTAAAGAAGGTAACACTGTTTTGTACGGTAAATATGCCGGCACAGAGATCAGCATTGATGGTGAAGATTACCTGATCATGAGAGAAAGTGATATTCTCGCAATCGTTTAATGAACCAGTTTGGTATCGAGATAATACGCCAATTAAAAAAAGTCATTATCAAATCATCACATTAACTAATTATCAAATTATAATTTATGGCAAAACAATTATTCTTCGACATTGAAGCCCGCAATAAAATGAAAAAAGGGGTGGATGCCCTCGCCAATGCGGTTAAGGTAACCCTGGGTCCAAAAGGACGTAATGTTGTTATTGAGAAAAAATTTGGCGCTCCTGCTGTTACTAAAGATGGCGTCACCGTAGCAAAAGAAATCGAATTAGAAGAT
>DASZPW010000443.1:0-1846 GCA_035550155.1 Chitinophagaceae bacterium
CCAGCTTTCCCAGGGTAGCAAATGAAATACCAATAGTATTGGGAACACTTGGATGCGATACAGCTATGAACTGTACAAACTATAAGCTGCTCGAGTATCCTAATTATGAAGGTAAGTTCAGAAATATTACTGCGTGGACAAATCCAGCGAAAAGACTTAACTGAAAAATAAAAGATTTTTTCAAAGGCGGATCATTGGTCCGCCTTTTTTGTTATATTTTATTTTTTATACGGATGTTCTTTAAGCTCAACAATTAGGAATCTCAGCGTTTTATCTCTTATATTCTCGGTTTGATGCAGCCCTTCGGGATTTGAAAATCCGTAATCGCCGGACTTTAATTCCATTTCTACACTTGTTCCGTCATTATAATGAATTTTTATCTTTCCGTCTGTTAAAGCGTAGAAAAAGTGCGCCGGATGAGTATGAGGTTTACTCTTTTCTCCTGGTTCAAGTACTGCGATCGTAGATTTAATTAACACTGTATCTACAATAACATTTGTCATTTTAGGGTCTGTATCTTCCCAATTTTGGGAATAAATTGATGAACCCGAAAAAATGATAAATATGTATACTAAAAAAGTTGAGTATTTCATGTTATTGTTTTTCATTGATGTATGATTTAAGTTTCGTCATGGAATTCCTGGATCTTTTCCGGTGTAAATTTTGATAGTTTGATGACCCTTGCTTTTTTTCTTATCAATGCCGGTACTGAATACAATGCCTGCTCTTCGCTTTCTGCCTCAACTACCGCCCATCCCGTGCAAACTCCGCTTTCGCAGCCCCAGTCAAAATGCGTGATATGACCGTGTATAACAAATTCATCAAGAATGTGCAGACAATCTTCTCTGTTATGTGAAGTTTCAACCATATATCTGTTCATATTTCTTATTTTAGTTTAAGTGATCTTTAAATAATTATTTTGCAGGTTTTGCGTATTCTTTCATCCCCTGGAAGTCCACAAGAACTACCGGATCATTTCCCACTACCCAGGCATCGTGGCCGGAAGGCAAAACTGAAATATCACCCGGTTTGCAATCATATTCCTTTCCGTCATCCATTCTGATCCTTAATATTCCCGATATGTGATATTGAAAATGCGGTACCTCGCAGCTTTTTGTCTGCGCTATCGGTTTCACGGAGTCAGACCACTTCCAGCCTGGCTGAAGTACAGCCTTGCCTATCGGCACTCCGCCAATGTTCAATAATTCCAGTTTACCAAGCGGAAATTCTCTGGTTTCATCAGCCGTGCTGAAGTTCTTTATTTCAGGTTTGCTGCTCATTATTTTTTTTCCTTTCACACCTTGTGTGGTTTAGTGATTTTTTTAGTCTACAATATTCAGTATCTCTCTGCCTGCAGAATCCACAAGCGGGATAAATTTAGAGTACCATTTTTGCCAGTCTTCTGTCCCTAGTCCTTTTTTCATTGCTGCTTCCCACGAACCCAGATCTTCCCATTCGCTTTCCAGGATCAGCGTATAGGATTTTCCTGTAACAAGATCACTTAGTGCCCGTGTATTGGCAAAACCATATTTTTCGTTTATACCTTTTGCTTCTTTCAGGAGCTCGCGGGCATCTTTAGCTTTCCCGAACTTAAGATGAAAAATGTCTCTCACAACTATCATTCTGTTTGTCCTTTCTTAAATGGATTGGTTATTTTTTTTGATCTTAGTTCTTTTCAGTTTTCAGCTGTTTGCTAAGCAGCTTTTTAAGTTCGGGTGTGTTCTTATGACCATGAGCCTCGACCGCATGGCTTATCGCTGCTTTCAACACTTCTGATCTTCTGCCTGAAATATACAACGTACATCTGAATTCCCCGGGATGCTCCCGGCAGTCAGTATACATTCTT
>DASZPW010000444.1:0-10814 GCA_035550155.1 Chitinophagaceae bacterium
GGTGTTCTTCTTTTGACTACTTACAAACGCAACTAAAGAAAGATCCTTCATTACAATATAAAATAAATGCGATAGAAGCATTTACTCAGAGCAGAATCAAAAATTCTCACAATTTAGCTTCACGTCTTGATGGAAATTTTGTGATCCGGATACCAGTGGTAGTTCACATTTTATATCACGATTCAAATCAAAACATCAGTGATACACGGGTGCAGGAACAGATCGCAGCGCTAAACCGGGATTATAGAAGGAACAATCCTGATACAGCTAATACACCTTCTTATTTTAAATCTGTAGCGACGGACTGCAAAATCGAATTTAAATTGGCGACTTCTGATCCTCAGCAGCGTTCTACCACAGGGATTATCAGAAAATACACGCCGATTAAAACCTGGGAAGAAGACGATAAGATGAAGTTTTCAGATTCTTACGGGGATGATGCCTGGGATAGCAAAAGTTATCTCAATATCTGGGTTTGTAATATCAAAGATGTTCTTGGCTACTCCAGTTTTGTTGGTGGTCCGGAGAATGTGGATGGGGTAGTGATCAATATAGGAGCTTTTGGTCAATCGAATACTATTTCTTCTTATGATAAAGGCCGTACCGCTGTGCATGAAATTGGTCATTGGCTAAGCCTGATTCATTTATGGGGCGATACGGATTGTGGTGATGACTCTGTCGCTGATACACCTAAACAGAGCACTTATACGGTGGGATGTCCTTCCGGAATAAGAATTTCATGCGGAAACGGGCCTAATGGTAACATGTACATGAATTATATGGATTTCACTTATGATGATTGTATGAACATGTTCACCAAAGGACAAAAAGAAAGGATGAGGGCCCAGTTTGAACCTGGAGGACCCCGCTATACACTACTTACTTCCAAAGGCCTGGATTCTCCGTTGGTGTACCAGGCTCCATTACCTGATGATTCGCCCCGCTGGTTACACACTCAGATCTATCCAAATCCTGCAAATAATGAACTGTACCTGGACCTTGCGTACGATGTTCGCTGGATCGGTAAAACAGTTAACCTAATCAACCTGCAGGGTCAAACTGTAAAGCAAATAGAAATTACTACGAAACTTCAGAAAATAGACATTAGTAAACTTGCTGCCGGCATGTATTTTTTGTCTGCAAAAAAAGAAGACGGTTCTGTTATAAGAGAAAAGTTTATCAAACAATAAAATCACAGCATGATGCCAATAGATAAACCGAACCTGAATCCTGGTAATAACCCTTTATAATCTGCAGTTATTGTGCGGTTGTTTTGATCTACGGTAAGATCTACTTTTTTCCCAACCACCGGAATCTTATCCAGGAAATCCCTGACATTTTGTTCTGCTTCCGCAGCCTGTGAGCTATTCCATGGAATTGTATTGGTGACTTCAATCGATTTAAAATTTGCATGTGACGTATTGATCTCCGGTCCTATAAAGTAAAAATCTAAAACCACTCTTTTGGCAATAACAAACTGTGTTCCCATCTGAACACCAACGCCTGATCCTTTATAATCACCGGTAAAGTTCATTACAACCGGTTGACCCTGCAAAGTAGAACTGCCACTTCCGGTACCCGTCAAATGAACATTTTTAAAGTAAGGCTCAAAATAGAAGCCACGCATTTTTCGGTGAGATGCATAAATTCTGTATCCCGCCAGGAATGAAGTTGTTTTTACACTGATACTGGCGTCTTTGTCATCAAATTTTGGCGAATAACTTCTTGGAGATGGTATGCCAAATTGTATATTGATGGAACTGTGTTTGCCAAAACCATATTCTGCCTGGGCATTGATATTACCAAGAAGTAAACCAGTAGGCGCCCACTTTAAGGCAAGTTTACGTTGAGCATTCGCAGAATAAATACAAAATAAAAACAGTAGGGTAGGAAAGATGGTTTTTTTCATGAATTCTTGATTTCATTGCTATAACGGGTGCTATCAAAAATTATTTTCCTGCAGTATAAAAATTAAAAAGCGCCTGACTATCAGGCGCTCAGCTTTAATTGTAAATTTTGTATTTGAATTAAATATGTATGGCTTCTCCATAAGCTACTTCTATAGCATCCTTGACGCTTTCGCTGATCGTCGGGTGCGGATGTATGCTATTTAAAACTTCCTGGTAAGTGGTTTCAAGTTTTCTGGCTGTCACCGTTTGTGCAATGATCTCTGTTACATTATAACCGATCATGTGAGTTCCGAGCCATTCTCCATATTTAGCATCGAATATCACTTTAATGAAACCTTCGTTATGGCCGGCTGCAGAGGCTTTCCCACTTGCGCTTAACGGGAACTTGCCGACTTTGATCTCATATCCTGCATCTTTTGCCTGTTTCTCTGTGTAGCCAACCGAGGCTATCTCTGGATAACAATAGGTGCATCCCGGTACATTGTTATAATCGATCGGTTCAGGTTTGTGATTGTATTTTTTCTCGTTGTATCCAATATTTTCTACACAAATAATTCCTTCTTTCGATGCCACATGCGCCAATGCCTGTCCGGGAGAACAATCGCCGATAGCATAAATACCGGGAACATTGGTTTGATAAAACTTATCAACCAGTATCTTTCCTTTTTCAGTCTTGATCCCAAGTTCTTCCAACCCGATTCCTTCGATATTGGCAGAGACGCCAACAGCACTTAGCAAAACATCTGCTTCAAGAGTTACTTCACCGTCTGGTGTTTTTACTTTTGCTTTTACAGAATTGCCGGAAGTGTCAACAGAGGTTACTTCGCTATTCGTCATGATCGCAATTCCCTGCTTCTTGAAATTTTTTTCTAATTCTTTACTTACTTCTTCATCCTCTACCGGAACGACACGGGGCATGAATTCTACAATGGTCACTTTTGTTCCCATACTGTTATAGAAATATCCAAACTCGGACCCGATTGCACCACTTCCAACAACGATCATGCTTTTGGGTAATTGTGGAAGTATCATCGCTTCCCGGTATCCGATAATTTTTTTACCATCAATTTTCATCGTTGGCAATTCACGGCTTCTTCCTCCGGTAGCAACAATGATATGCTTTGCTTCAACTGTTTTTTTACTACCATCTGCTGCAGTTACTTCTATTTGTCCTTTAGCTTTCAGTTTGCCAAAACCATTGATCACTTCAATCTTATTCTTGCGCATTAAAAATTGTACGCCTTTACTCATTTTATCGGCAACACCGCGACTTCTCTTAATGACTGCTTCGAAATTGGGCGTTCCGCTGGCCTCAATTCCGTAGTCTTTGGAATGTTTAATGTCCTCATAAACCTGGGCAGTTTTCAACAGTGCTTTGGTGGGGATACAGCCCCAATTCAGACAAATGCCTCCCAAAGTTTCTTTTTCAATAATTGCTGTTTTAAAGCCAAGCTGTGATGCACGGATAGCTGCTACATAACCGCCCGGTCCGCTGCCAATTACTACTACGTCGTATGCCATAAATTATATTAAGATTGGTGATAGAATAATAATGATTTGGGAGTGCGAAGCTACTTGAAAATGAAGAATTCGCAAAAGGACTGGTCGTTCTGATTCTTTTTAAACCTAAGGCTGATCAGGTTTTAAAAGTGTGCCCCAACATGTGGATTGTAACAATTGCATCGGGTCATTCATAAAGCGCTATTTTCGTGGAAGTACCGATTGCGATTACGTGGAAAAAATCAATTATTTGGGATTCAATATTTGAGATTTTTCCCCTACCTTTGCGCCCCGTCCTGATTATTTCCGGATGATATTTAAAAATTAAACGATCATGGCAAGAGTATGTCAGGTGACAGGTAAGAAACCGATGGGCGGACACAAAGTGTCTCACTCAAATATCAAAACCAAGCGGAGGTTTTTGCCCAATCTGCAAACAAAACGGTATTACCTGGCCGAAGAAGACAAATGGATCACATTAAAAGTGTCCGGTGAAGGTATCCGCACCATCAACAAAAGAGGACTGTATAATGTGGTAAAAGAATTAAGAGCACAAGGTCAACACATTTGATAAAACTGAACAACTATGGCAAAAAAAGGCAATAGAGTGCAGGTGATTTTGGAATGCACCGAGCATAAAAACAGTGGAAAGCCCGGCACGAGCCGTTATATTACCACTAAAAATAAAAAGAACAATCCTGAAAGGTTGGAATTGAAAAAATACAATCCCATCCTGAAAAAGATGACGGTTCATAAAGAAATTAAATAACCTGTTGGTAGGTTGATGAGGTATTAGCACTTACAACAAACCGGTAAACAAATAAACCAGCAAATTAATTTATATGGCAAAAGCAGCTAAAACGGCGATCAAATCCAAAGATGCAAGAGCAGCAGCCGAAGCAAAGAACTGGAGCAAAGTGATCAAAGCGGTTCGCAGTCCGAAAACCGGAGCTTACACGTTTAAAGAGCAGATTGTGCATAAGGATAAAGTGAAAGAGTTCCTGGCACAGAAGTAAAATGATTCATAAACTTTTTTCGAAAGCTATCCCCCTGCGGCGGATGGCTTTTATTATTTAATTCAAAAGACAAAATAAAAATACAAAAAGCAGTGGTAGTCGATTTTTACTTTTGACTTTTTACTTTTGATCTATCATGGGAATATTCAATAAACTTTTCGGCAAAAAAGAAAAGGAGAGCCTTGAGCAGGGACTTGAAAAGACCCGGCAGGGATTTTTTTCCAGGATCAGTAAAGCTATTGCCGGAAAAAGCACCATTGATGATGAAGTGCTGGACAACCTGGAAGAAGCGTTGGTAGGCGCTGATGTGGGAGTGGAAACGACGGTAAAGATCATTGATCGTATTGAAAAACGTGTTTCAAAAGATAAATACCTGAATGCTGCCGAACTGAATAAAATATTACAACAGGAGATTGAAAACATTTTGGTTGAAACACCTGAAGATAATTCTTACACGTTTCAATCAGATTTGCCGGCAAAACCTTATGTGATTTTGGTGGTAGGGGTGAATGGTGTTGGAAAAACAACCACGATCGGTAAACTTGCGTACAATTTTAAAAATGCGGGTAAATCAGTTTTACTCGGAGCCGCTGATACATTCCGTGCAGCTGCGGTGGATCAATTAACGATCTGGAGCGAACGGGTAGGAGTGCCGATTGTAAAACAATCTATGGGTTCCGATCCTGCTGCAGTCGCATTTGATACCGTGCAGAGTGCGGTCAGTAAACAAGCGGATGTAGTGTTGATAGATACAGCTGGCCGTTTGCATAACAAAGCGCATTTGATGGAGGAGTTGGGAAAAATAAAAAGGGTGGTCCAAAAAGTAATTCCAAATGCACCGCATGAAGTGCTGCTGGTATTGGATGGAAGCACCGGTCAAAACGCATTAGAGCAGGCAAAACATTTCACTGCAACCACAGATGTGTCTGCATTAGCCATTACCAAATTAGATGGTACTGCAAAAGGAGGAATAGTATTGGCAATTGCAGATCAATTCAAGATTCCCGTAAAATTTATTGGCGTGGGAGAAAAAATGGAAGATCTTTTGGTTTTTGACAAACATGAGTTTGTTGACAGTCTCTTCAACCTGGAAAATAAATAATGAAGACAAAAAAACTCCATAAAGACAAAGTCAACATCATTACACTTGGCTGCAGCAAAAACCTGGTGGATAGTGAAGTATTGAGCGGCCAGTTACAAGCCAATGAGATTGACGTGGTGCATGAGAATAAAAAACTCGATCATAACATTGTTGTGGTAAACACCTGCGGATTTATTGAAAAAGCAAAAGAAGAATCCATCCAAACGATTTTGGACCAGGTAGCATTGAAACAAAACGGAAAACTTGACAAAGTGTATGTAACCGGCTGCCTGAGTCATCGGTATCGGGATGACTTGGAAAAAGAAATTCCTGAAGTAGATGCCTGGTTTGGCACCATGGAACTCCCGTTAATTTTAAAACAGTTTGAAGCAGATTATAAAACTGAATTGATCGGCGAACGACTTTTAGCTACCCCCAGGCATTATGCTTATCTGAAAATTTCTGAAGGTTGCAACCGCACCTGTGCATTTTGCGCCATTCCATTAATGAGGGGCAATCATGTCAGCAAAACAATGGAAGAAATTGTTCGGGAAGCAGAAGGATTAGTAAAGAGTGGTGTAAAGGAAATTATGCTGATCGCACAGGAGCTTACATATTACGGCCTGGATATTTATAAAAAAAGAATGTTGCCTGATTTGCTACATCGGCTTGCAGACATAAAAGGACTGGAATGGATACGGCTTCATTATGCTTACCCTTCTAAATTCCCAATAGAGATTTTGGATGTGATGAAAGAAAGAGATAATATCTGCAATTACCTCGACATGCCTTTGCAACATGCTTCGGATAATATGCTGAAAGCAATGAAACGGCAGATCACGAAAACAGAAATTAAAGATCTACTGATCACCATTCGTGAAAAAGTTCCCGGGATTTGTTTGCGTACCACATTGATCGCTGGTTTTCCCGGGGAAACACAGGATGATGTGGATGAATTGAAATCATTTTTACAGGAACAACGGTTCGATCGTGTTGGGATTTTTAGCTATTCACATGAAGAAGGAACTTCTGCATACGAATTAGATGATAATATTCCGCAAGAAGAAAAAGAAAGAAGAGCCCGGGAGATCATGGAAGTGCAGCAGGAAATTTCTTATGAGAAAAACTTAGAAAAAGTGGGCAAGACTTTCAGAGTTCTCATTGATAAAAAAGAAGCAGGCAGATATCTCGGGAGAACTGAATTCGACAGCGTAGAAGTAGACAATGAAGTAGTCATCCATTCTGATAAAAAACTTCCTATTGGCGAATTTGTGCCCGTCCTGATCACCAAGGCTTACGATTACGATCTTGAAGGAGAAGTTATTTAATTTAATTATTCTGATCAATAACGATCACAGAATTTTTATCGGCTCCTTTTCCCAACTCTATATTTTTAGACTTGTCTTTCAGTTCTGTTCCGCTGATCTTTACATCCGACACATTTTCTTTTGCCACTAAAAACCTGTCAGCAGTCGCAGGCATGATTCCATTAATAATATGAATGTCTTTTGAATTGCTTAATGTGTATACCGGGCCTTTATCAGGAATGATCCGTACATTTTTCAATTCTATACCTTCAGCGGCATTCATAATAACTCCGGCATTGGCGGCTATATTCATGTTTTCGAAAAATAGTTTGTGTACCGGCATTTCCGGAAGTCCGTTGATATAGATCGCTGATTTAGCACCTTCGCAGTCAATATTGCTGAAATGAAAATCCCGGAATTCAGGTATCTTGTTGCGGATCCTTCCGGCAGTGTCCAGCTTTCTTCCGACCTGCATATCTTCATAATAGGTATCAAAAGAGATAGCAGCGTTAACGATATTTTTCATATTTATATTCCGAATATAAATGTCCTTCACTACACCGCCACGTCCTGCATTGCTTTTTACCCGGACTCCGATGTCGCTTCCGATAAAATCACAATCACTGACAAAAATATTTTTCATGCCTCCATCGGTGTTACTGCCGATCACAAAACCCCCATGCGATTGATACACGATACAGTCGGCAATTAGAACATTTTCCAGCTGAAAATCATCGGCCCCATTTCCTCCGCTTGATTTCATACAAATGCCATCATCACCGGCACTTACTGTTGTTTTATAAATGATTACTCCCTTACAGGCGCTGATATCAATCCCATCGCCATTTTGTGCCCAGTAGTCATTATGCACTTTTACATTGCGGACGGTGAGATTGGTACAATGGTTTGGATTAAAAACATACATCGGGGAATTCCTGAAAGTTGGTCCATCCAATAATACATTATTGCATTTGGTAAAGACGATCATTTTTGGGCGCATAAAATCTCTTGCGGGCAAATAATCTTTCCCTGTAAGATCTTTTCTCCCCTTTAAGGATTTTAAAAAAGCATCTCCGTTCATTGCTTCTGTACTGGGCCACCATGTTTTTCCGTCAGTTGTCAACACTCCCCCGGAGGAGACCAGTTTTTCCCATTGCTCAGAAGTGACCTTTGATTTTTTTACAGGTCTCCAGTTTTCACCACTCCCGTCAAAAATGCCTTCACCCGTGATAGCGATATTCTCAAGATCGGAACCTGAAATAGGGGACTGTACTACAAAACTGCTGCTTCCTTTGGAAGGGTGGACAATTGGATATTGAGAGCGGTCGGGAGTAAATAGAACCAGTGCATTTGCCTCTGCATGGAGGTTCACATTACTTTTCATTTCGATCGGGCCGGTAAGCCAGGTGCCTTCGGGAACAACCACTGTTCCTCCGCCTGCATTGGCGCAGGCTTCAATGGCCAGGGCAAAAGCGGCAGTATTGAGGGTTTTCCCATCATTTACAGCCCCATAATCTGTGATGGAAAAGGTTCTTGGCGGGAACTCCGGCACAACGACCGCAGGCATGGTAAATGGAGCCTGGGCAATAAAATAATTTAGGTCTTTTTCCTGTGAAAAAGCCGGGATTCCTCCAATGAAAAACAGCAAAACAGCGATATATCTTTTCATGAGCAATAATTAAAATTCAAAACTAAAACATACTACTTTGTAAGATGATTTTATTTACGTAATCGTTGCCGGTACATTGAGGATATTTGTTTTTTTGAGATAGAGGTGGGCTAGAAGCCCGAATCAGACAATACCCATTTTCCCTCGGAAAAAGTGGATAAATACCAATGGGGCTCATTATTTTCCCAATGGAAATCCTATATATTTGTCCCTGAAAGGGTAAAACCCATTTAAATTCAAAAACAAAAATTCACAACAAATGGCTACTAAAAAAGCAAAAAAACCTGCCAAGAAAAAATCTGCACGTAAACCTTCTGCTGCATTCATGAAACCTCTTACTCCCAGCGCTGCATTAGCTGAAGTAGTAGGTAGCAAAGCAATGCCACGCACTGAAGTAGTTAAAAAGATGTGGGCTTATATCAAAAAGAATAAGTTGCAGGACAGCAAAAACAGACGCATGATCAATGCGGATGCAAAACTGAAACCCATCTTTGGTGGCAAAAACCAGGTGTCCATGTTCGACATGGCAAAACATCTTGCTAAAAACCTGAAGTAATTTTTTTTATTTAGATGAAAAGGCTTTCTACATTACAGAAAGCCTTTTTTGTTTTATGTAATGCGTCACGTAAGAATGCCCTTGCCGGATGAAATGAATTTTCGCTGGTATAAAAAATATTTTTCAGGCACCGGATATTTTCTGAAGACAGAATATATTTTGTATTTTAACTGCACCAAAAAAACTTTTAGTATGACAAAAAAATTTCTTTATTCTGCTGCTTTATCCGGCGGATTATTTTTTTTACTATGTATCACTTCCGCACTTGATGGAAGATGGACCGGAATGATCCAAACTCCCGATGGCAATAGTCTTGATGTTGTGTATAATTTTAAGACCAGTGGAGATACGCTTACAGGTACAGCTGCATCCCCGGCCGGAGAAGTTAGTATTGACAATGGAAAAGTTTCCGGGGATAATTTTTCTTTTGAAGTAACAGTAGATGGAAATGTATATCCGCACAAAGGTGTTTTATATACTGACTCATGCGGGTTAGACATCGATTTTGGAGCCGGTGCCATAGTTCATACTACAATAATTCGGGACAAAACGTCGCAATAAACGTATTGCTTCATTAGAACTTTCAGAAAACCGTTGCTATGGACAATAAAGTTGGATAGCATTTACTGTTGAACATTATGAAATCCGCTGTGGTCATTTGTTGCATAGATCACTTTTGAAAAGATTTTAACAGATATAAGAAAAATGTACTACAGATCATGGTAACGCATTAGGGGAACCAAATGAATAGGGCACCTGTAATTCTGTGACCTGGTTTAGGGACTAACCGATTTTCTGAATAGCTGCGATGGAATTTTATTGAAAACCTTTTATTGCGGCCGGTTCATAAAATTAAACATCCACCTGATCCCGTATTTATCCAAACAACATCCCCAATATCCCCAAAACTCCTGGCGCATGGGAGCGATGCTGGACCCTCCTTCGGATAATAAATTGAACAAGCGATCTGTTTCTTCCTTGGTATCTGGTTCCAACGAGATCGTGGTATTGTTGCCGATAACAATTTTATGTCCCATGCTTTCTAAAAAGTCGGTGCCCATGATCATCGTTCCTCCCAGTATGGGCAGGCTCACATGCATCACGGCATTCATTTCATTTTCCGGCAGGGCCGGTGCATCAGGATGAGGCGGCGCATCTTTCATCCGCATCATCGGGCTTGCAAACTCTGTTTTAAAAACTGATCTGTAAAAATTGAAGGCTTCTTCTGTTTTGCCCTGGAAGTTTAAGTAGATAGATACTTTTGCCATGATCTTATTTTTTACTGTTGTGAAAATACAAAGATGAATAATGCTTCACAAATTAATTGTGGGTAAAAGGGAAATGCATTTTCAACATAATTTTTTTTATATTTTCTAATCACTTTTTAAAAAATAATAAAATCCTTGTCCAATCCGGATCCGGTCATTTGTTATTTAGGAGTAAGTATATTTATTCACTCTAAAAACTTTTAACATGGAAGAGTATATTCTCATCTTTCGACACCAGGATGGTATGAAAGTAGCTTCACCGGAACAGATACAGGTTTGGATGAAACAAACTATGGACTGGATCGGCGGCATTGCTGCGCAAAACAAATTCAGCAGCGGCACCGGCCTTCCTTTCGAAGATGCCAAAGTGGTGATGAACAAAAATTCTCAAAACGTAGTGACCGATGGGCCTTTCGGCGATATTAAAGAAACCATAGGCGGATTCATAATCGTCAAAGCCGATTCCATAGAAGAAGCGGTGGAATTTGCCAAAGGCGCCCCTGTTTT
>DASZPW010000445.1:0-2223 GCA_035550155.1 Chitinophagaceae bacterium
AGATTAAGTCTTAGCTTCTACAAATTATTGAAACAGGTTTTTGCCGTAGTTAAAAACAATAGTTTATATCAACCTAACTACTGTTCAGCTAAACCTTAAAAAAGTCAACTTTTTATTTGGTTTTTTACACAGTTCATGTTGGCGGTTCGTTTTTGTTCTACTTGTCTATGTCAAATTTTAATAACAATGGTTTTGTTTAAATTCCAGGCATTGGATATTTCTGTTAAAGGAAAAATTTCTGTGTCTATGAAAAGTTTGCCCGAAGCTGCGTATTGAAAAATTTCGGGAAGTATGTTTTGCATATAGTCCGTTATTACCTGCTGCTTAAAACTTCCAATTCCCGAACCTAAAAGAACAATATCCCTACTTCGCAATGTGTCTGATGTCAATGAAGAAATTGTGTGCCCTGCCATTTCGCCAACCGTAACAATTTTGGTTGTTGTTTGTGAGGTCTGTGTCAGCAAGGATTGCAAAAGCAATTCCATTGGTTTTCCCCACAAATAATCAATAACAATATCAAAAGGATAGGTAGCGTATGCTTTTTTAAAATCGTTGACGATATCATTTTCAGGTTGGTCTAATGAAATGGTTATGTCTGCACCAAGTTCTTTTAATTTTTCAAGAACTTTGGGATTGCGACCTGTTGCAATAATAGTTGCAGCGTTATGGTATTTTGCCATTTGAACCGCTATTGTTCCCGTTGAACCTGTTGCTCCGTTTATTAAAACTATATCGCCTTTTTTTATTTGTGCTTTGGTTCGCAAAGCAATGTCAGAGCCAACCAAAAAATTAGGTAATGCTGCTGCTGTATTGTCATCAAGCCCTTCGGGAAGAATTATCCATCTGTTTTTTTGCACAATAGCCTTTTCTGCCATCATTCCCGTTACACCCATTGCGTAAATTCTTTGTCCGTTTTCTAACATTGCAACACCGTCCATTCCCACAATAATGGGCAATGATGAATACTTTGTGTAATGTTTTCCTGCTGCTTTCAGTAAATCTAATTGTTTAATAGATGATGCTTTTACACTCACTAAAACTTGTTGTTCATTTTCAACAACAGGTTCGGGAAAATCAACACAAACAGGTGTCGTCCCAATTTCTTTTAAGATTGCTGCTTTCATTGCTATTGAAATTTATGCAGCAAAATTATTTGGGGTCAAGCACTGAAAATTGTATAAATCGCTCGTTTTGATTTTGTTTAAGTTCCTTTGGTAAAGCACTTGAAAGTTTTTTCACTTCTTTGATGAAATGTGATTGGTCGGTAAAGTTTTGTTGTGGAAATAATTTACCTTCTTTGATATGCTGAAATGAAGCACGGAAGCGGATTATATTGCAATATGCTTTTAATGAAAGCCCGAATTGTTGATTGAAATAACGATTGATTTGTTGCCTGCTCCAAAACACTTTTTCAGAAAGTTCTTTTACGGAAATTGCTCCGTTTGTAGCATAAATCAACTCAAACAATTTTTGTTTTCGGTTGTCAATATCTTTCGGTAAAAGCGACTGAATTTTTTGTGAAGCCTTTTCGCAAAACGCTTCAAAGTCATTCAAATCATCTGCGTAGAAATTCCAAAAATCATTTGGCAAAATTTTCTTGCTGTCCAATATATCGGCAATGGAATAGCGCAAAATATACTCTGTTGCAAGTGGTTTAAAACTAATTGCACACGATATAGAATTTGGATAAGAAGGATTTAGTTTTGGCTTTGTTTCCAAACCAATTAATGTGATATGGAATGGCTTTGTTTCAGGCTTAGACAAGACCAAATCAATTTTACCGTCAGGAACAACAACTTTTTCTGCGTTGTCGTCCGATTGATGTTTCAGAAACCAAAAACTTTCTACGAAATCGGCAAGTGATTTGTCGGGTTCAATGATTTTGTATGTAAAGTCATTTTGCATTGTCGTCTGTCCATTTGCATGGTGTCGCTTAAAATGACCGCCAACGTCAGGGCTTTGCGTTCGGCGGGACGGATTTATTCGTCCCGCCCGGAACAAAAGCTGAATAAAGATAAAAAAGTTGAGAACATATTGTGTTGATGAGTTGCGTTGGGTCGAGCCCGAACCGAAGCTGACCGGAGTTACTGAAGTTGAAGCTCGACCCCGTCAGCCCCGCTGACGCAAAGCCTTTTGTTGCCTGCAGTACTTGTCAAACAAAAAAGAAATTACATTATTGGTTGGCTTTATGAAGTTATTCTTTCTGAAAATATTTGTCAATGT
>DASZPW010000446.1:0-2366 GCA_035550155.1 Chitinophagaceae bacterium
TATAATACACGAAGAGGGCTTGTGTATGCGAACGAGTTCCCCTGCGATTCACTGAGGTCGGCAATTCTACTTACTTTTTCCCGGCAGTACCGAAACCTTGTAAGCAAAATATTGAAGTGAAATTCATAGGGCTGCTCTTGAACGGAGCATGGGAGGTAAACCCTTTTTTAAAGCAATGATAACCCATGCCACGATTTCGAACCGTGGCACGGGTGTTTCCGAAAATAAAAACTTACTGAAATGAAAATTCTTTTCCTGCAAATACTTCTTTGCATTACACTGCAATCATTTTCACAAGTCACTCATGAGGATTCTCTGCGTTACTTAGATCATTTAAGAGCCGATTCTTTGATGGGACTTGATGCGAGAGGAAAAACACTAAAGGCTTTTATAGCTAAAGACAGGAAAGGAACTATTTTTACGAATGATAGTTTGCGCTCAAAAATCACATTTATTAATTTTTGGTTTGAGACCTGTGCCCCCTGCGCCGCGGAATTCCAGGCGTTGGAAAAATTCTATACAAATAATAAATCCAGGAGAGGTTTTCAATTTGTTTCTATTACTTATGAAGCGGATACTGTAATAGAACGGATACGGATGAAAAATAATCTCACCTATCCCATGTATCATTTGTCTTATGACAGTTGCCGAAAAGTATTAATTAATTTAGGTTACCCAACAAGCCAGATTATAGATAAGACAGGTAAGATTGTTTATTCTGTTACCGGCGGACCTCTTGATCCGGTAATGGCAGATAAGTATTTAAATTATTTTATCCAGGCAGAATTGGATAAGCAATTGAAAAATTGGTGAGTATTATTTTTATTTACTCAAATACATACTCCTGTCTTTATACAACTGACGGAAGTAAGGATCACGAAGGTCTTTTACAAAACGGATCGCTTCTTTAGCAGGCGAATCTACAATTAGTAAATCCCGGCAATTCAGATTATCTTTATTTTATGAATTTATCAGCAGCTAATAAAACAATAGTACAACGATATTTTTCAGACAGACCGATAAAAAGAGCATATTTATTCGGCTCATCTGCACGGAATGAGGCCCGGCCTGATAGCGATATTGATATCCTGGTGGAATTTGATCATAGCAAACCAATCGGAATGAAGTTTTTTTTATACCAATTGGAACTGGAAGAATTATTAAAAACAAAAGTGGATCTGGTAAGCATTGATGGATTGTCAAAATATATAAAGCCAATAGTTGACAAGGATAAGATTTTGATCTATGAAAGCGCCACTGAGCGATAAATAAGAATAGCGCATATCCTGGAAGCTATTGCTGAAGTGGAAAAATATCTTGCCGGGGTCTCTTTCGATGAATTTTCTGCTAATTCTGAAAAGCGTTTTGCTACAATCAAACAAATCGAAATAATCGGAGAAGCTTCCAACGTAATTTCTTCAGAACTTAAAAAGAAATACCCGGAAGTTGAATGGAAGCCGATCAGAGGTTTCAGGAATTTATCAATACACGAATACTTTAGCGTTGATTTTCGAATTATTTGGGAAATTGCAAAAAATGACCTTCCGGTTTTGAAAGAACAATTCAGTAAAATATTTGCAGAATTATAATGCGGGGCTTACAGAAATAGTTTTATTTAATAGTTACTTACTCAAATACATACTCCTGTCTTTATACAATTGACGGAAGTAAGGATCACGCAGATCTTTTACAAAACGGATCGCTTCTCCGGTGGATTTCATTTCAGGTCCTAACTCTTTATTGACGCCGGGAAATTTTTCAAAACTGAATACCGGCTCTTTGATAGCGTATCCTTTTAATTTTTTCTCGAATTTAAAATCACGGAGTTTGTTCACTCCCATCATGATCTTCGTTGCAATATTGAGATAAGGGATCTGGTATGCTTTTGCAATGAACGGCGTGGTTCGTGAAGCTCTTGGATTTGCTTCTATCACGTATACTTTACCGTCTTTAATGGCAAACTGAATATTAATAAGCCCCTTGATCTGAAGTTCCCTTGCAATTTTTTCTGCATACTCTTCCATGGTTTGAACGACTAACGGAGTAAGGTTGAAAGCAGGTAATACAGCATTGCTATCTCCACTATGAATGCCCGCCGGTTCGATATGTTCCATCACACCCATCACATGAAAATCTTCTCCATCAAAAATGGCGTCTATCTCTGCTTCCTGGCAGCGATCGAGAAAGTGGTCAATTAAAATTTTATTTCCGGGAATATGTTTCAGCAAACTCACCACCGCTTTTTCCACTTCATCATCATTGATGACGATACGCATTCTTTGTCCGCCCAATACATAACTGGGCCGAACTAAAACAGGATAACCGACTTTATTCGCTACGCTGATTGCTTCATCAACAGTGTATGC
>DASZPW010000447.1:0-4870 GCA_035550155.1 Chitinophagaceae bacterium
GTTTGGAGCGCTTACATATGCCGAGGTTGCAGGATTACTCGCCGACACCGGCGGCGATTATGCTTACTATAAAAAGATCTACAATAAATTTTTTGCTTTTCAGTTTGGATGGTCAACATTCACGGTGATCGAATCGGCAGCCATCGCATCCTTGGCTTATGTTTTCGCTCAATCATTGAATAGCATTATCCAGTTACCACCGCTGCTCGTATCGTGGTCTCATATCGGTATTGGCGATTTTCTCCCATTTAAAGATCTCAATATAAAATTTGTTGCGATCGTTCTGATCATCACACTTTCCTGGATCAACACATATGGTTTAAAAATGGGAGCATGGTTGGGTACATTTATTCTTCTTTTGGTGTTTACTGGCATCTTTATCATTGTCATTTTTGGATTGAGCAGCCCGGTTGCGGATACAAAAATGGCTTTCAGTTTGACGAAAACCGGTAATGAGGCTGTGACTTTCAGCGCTATGTTTACAGCTATGCTTTCTGCCTTTTATGCGTACCAGGGTTGGGCCGCTGTTGGTTATTTGGGCGGCGAAGCAAAAGAAGCTAACAAAAATATTCCGAGAGGTATAGCGATCGGAATCCTGATCGTGATTGCTTTGTATCTATTGGTGAATATCGCCTATCTTTCTTTGTTGCCGGCAGGAAGATTAGAAGCAATCAATGGCACCAACCAGATCGCTGCTGTAGAAGCAGTAAAAACTTTTTGGGGCAGGGGAGGAGAATTATTTATCAGCATTCTTATTCTTATCACAACATTCAGTTGTAATCATGTTACTATTATCGGCAGTTGCCGGGTTTATTATGCCATGGCACAAGAAGGATTATTTTTTAAAGCAGCAGGGAAATTGAACCGTCATGCTGCGCCAGCCAATTCTTTGATCATACAATGCATCTGGAGTTGCCTGCTGGTGTTTTCAGGTTCATTTGACCAGTTGAGTGATATGCTGATCTTTGCTGTATTTATTTTTTATGGCGCCACAGCACTTGGGGTTTTTCTGTTGCGAAAAAAAATGCCTGATGCAGTGAGGCCTTATAAAGTTTGGGGTTATCCTGTAGTTCCTGCAATTGTGATCCTTTTCTCAGTCTCACTTTTTATTAATACGATCGTTACACAACCACGGGAAGCATTGATGGGCCTTGCATTAATGCTGACAGGCATTCCAATGTTCTTTTATTTTATTTCAAAAAAGGAAAAAACTATTAGCTCCAATCCCGGTTAAAATCTGTAACCCATTGAAATGCCCGGAATAAACCGGCCGCCGTCATCTTCCTGTAACGAATTATAGTCCTTGCTCAGCTTGATGCTGTATCCATAACCAATGGCAGGGGTAGTGTAAAAATTATTGCCAAAAAGCACCTGGTAGCCGGCTTCACAAGTAGGCATTACTGAAGTACTATTCAATCTTTCTTTACCCGAAAAATTGTTGAATAAAAAAGTGCCACGAAATCCAAAAAAAGCATTGCCGTTACCGCTGTTATTATAATTAAATCCATGCCGATAACCGATATAAAATCCAATGCCTTTATGTTCGGAATATGATTTATGAGAAGAAAAATTATAAGTAAGCCCGATGCTCCAGCTGTTTTTTCCGTGAAAAGTTTCATATCGTCCGCCGATCATGTAATCATTGGCGCCTTTACCAAAAGCACGTTGCGCTTCAGGACCCATTTCTGTTTGAGAAAACCCAATAGTTGTAAATACAAAAATGCAAATAAAAAAAACAGCGAGCTTTTTCATAATAATTATTTAGTGAATTTGAAGAATTTTTATACTTGCATTATCGGGATGCGAAGTTTTGTTTTTTCGCTACGATACAATAGTCCATTTATCTCTATCATCCGGGGAAAATTTCCATGGTGCAAAATTATTCTCCACGTTGCTGAACATAGCAGCCCATTCCTGCGGTGAATTACTTTCTTCCATCACAAGATAGCGGCGCAGTTGAAGAATAATATCCAGCGGGCTGATGCTGACGGGACATTCCTGCACACAGGCATTGCAGGTGGTGCAGGCACGCAATTCTTCCACAGAAATATGATCATGCAATAATGATTTGCCATCGTCTTTGAAGCTCCCGTTTTTGTCAATGTTTTTCCCCACGACTTCCAAACGATCACGGGTGTCCATCATAATTTTTCTCGGAGATAATAACTTTCCGGTTTGATTCGCCGGACAAGCAGCAGAGCATCTTCCGCATTCTGTACAGGTGTAAGCGTCCAATAAATTTTTCCAGCTCAGATCAAAAACATCTTTTGCTCCAAATTTTTTTGGAGGTTGTGCTTCACCGGTTGGTGCTAACTCAGGTTGCATGGCATACAATACTTCTTTTTGTATTTCCGGCATGTTTTCCATTTTTCCCATCGGCTCCAGGCGGGCATAATAGGAATTGGGAAAGGCCAGTATGATGTGCAGATGTTTGGAGTATGGCAAATAATTCAGGAATGCAAATACACCAACGATGTGTAACCACCAGCAGGATCTTTCTATGGTAATAAGAGAAGAAGTAGAAAATCCGTTGAATAAAAAAGTAAAAGAACCGGTGATCCAGAAATTACCTGTTTGATGATAATGTTCAGCGCCTCTTGATTGCAACACCTGGTCTGCGGTGTTCATAGTAAGAAATAAGGTCATCAAAATGATCTCTGTGATCAAAATATAATTCGCATCGCTGCGGGGCCAGCCGTCAAGATCTTTACTAACGAATCGCTTTAGCCTGATAACATTTCTGCGGATCAGAAAAATGAGACAGCCTACAAGTACGAGCACAGCTAATATTTCAAAACAACCGATCAATACTCCGTACAAACTGCCGATCGCTGGAGCAAACATTCTATGTTTTCCTAAAATTCCGTCGAGGATGATCTCCAGTATCTCAACATTGATGATGATAAAACCGGCATACACAAAAAAATGCAATACAGCCACCAACGGGTTTCTGAACATTTTCTTTTGCCCGAAAGCAAGCAGCAATACATTTCTCCATCGTTGGGATGTATTGTCATTGATCGTTTCATCTCTACCCAGCAGGATATTACGACGGATGGCTCTTACTTTTTTTGTAAACAGCCAGATAGCGACAGCACTGAGAAGAATAAATAAAATTTGTTGTACGATTTGCATAACGCTGGATTGGATTTGCTAATTTACGGCTTGTTGACGAAAGGTATGTCATACCTTTCAAGAGCATTACAATATTGAACATTAATGAAGGTTTGGCATACCTTTTTTTAAAAGTAAAATCATGGCTTTCGCAAAAAAATATATTTTATCAAAAGAAGTGGCGGAAAAGAAACTCCGCCGTATGGCGTTGGAGATCATCGAAAATAATTCCGGAGAAAAGCAACTGATACTCGCTGGTATCCGGGAGCGTGGGGCCGTGGTAGCAAAATGTATCCAGAAAATGCTGGCAGAGTTTTCTTCTTTTAAAACTGAGCTGATACATATCAAAATGGATAAACACAAACCGGGAGCCGTTACATTAAGTAAAAAAATTGATCTTAATGGTAAGGTAGTGATCGTTATTGATGATGTGGCAGACAGCGGTAGAACACTGTTGTACTCATTGAAACCATTTTTAGATTTTCATCCCAAAAAAATTCAAACGTTGGTACTGGTGGAACGAAGTCACAATTCATTCCCGGTGCGGCCTGATTATGTAGGCCTTTCTGTTTCTACCACCTTGCAGGAACATATTTATGTGGAAGTGGATAAGGAGAAAGTGTTGGGAGCTTATTTGAAATAACTATTGACCGTTTAAATAAAAATACTTTCCCGGGCCGGCAATTTTTCTTTTTTCGGGTAATTTTAATCTTATTGAATTTAAAATGGCCGGTTATTTCAGCCTGATAACAGAACAAAATAAATTAACCCTCAACAAAGGAGGCGATCGGGATGCTGTGTATTATTCTGAATTGAATGAATGGTTCACCGGCAACGCCTTTCGCAGTTTCAGCCTGAAGTATGTGGTGGATAAATACATCTATTACCGGGTAAATAAAAAAGAATATAAAGTAGATGCCGGGAATCTGTTGCTTGCTTGCAAAGAACCCTTTGTAAGAGCTTACTTCGGTTCCGCACAGGTAGTAAAAAGCATCTGTATTGATATTTCCCCGGCCACTGTTGCAGAGGTGTTTACAATTCTTACTGAAAAAAATGACCCTGATCTTGATAACTACTGCAGCGGTTATTTCAAAATGCCCGAATTTTTTGAAACGATTTATCCGGCAGGCTCCACTTTTTTTGCCCATAAGCTTAATGAATTGGTGCAGGCGATCCGCACAAGGACTGCTGATAACTTGTTAACCAAAGAATGGTTTTTTGACCTGGCAGAGAAGATCGTTCTACAGGAATATGGGAATTATCATGCATTGAAAAATCTTCATTCAGTAAAACTCGAAACGAGAAAAGAAATTCTTAGGCGCCTGCATTCAGCGAAACAATTCATGGATCAACATTTTCTTTTTATTAATGAAATAAAAGAAGCGGCCCTTGCCTGTAACATGTCCGAATTTCATTTTTCCCGTTCATTCAAACAGGCATTTGACATGACTCCATACCAGTATCTGTTGGAAAAAAGACTGGATCATGCAAAAAAAATGATCGAAGAAGGAAACATGACGATCACTGACATTGCCATGCATTGCAACTTCCCCGATATATTTTCGTTCAGTAAGGCTTTCAAAAATAAATTTCATATACCGCCTTCCCGCTGGTACGTAGCCCGGTGATAATATTCTGATTTGAGCAATTTTTGACAAATAACCAGGGTATATCTGCACGTATTTTTGATTGTAATTGGATTTCTCATTAGCGATTTGTTTTATTAATCAATGACCATGAAAAACATTTTTCTATT
>DASZPW010000448.1:0-12768 GCA_035550155.1 Chitinophagaceae bacterium
AGTGAGTGTTCTGTTAATCGGAAAGGATGAACCATAACCAGCAGCAGAGCCCAAAGGATTTTTGTTTACCACATCATAAGCCGCTTTTACCGTAATAATATCATCTACCAAGCTTTCTGCATAAGCGCCGAACCATAATCCGAACGATGATGGCATTGCTAATTGCAGATGGGTATAACCCGGTAATAAATGATCCTTGTATTTTTCACTTTGTGATTGTAATAATTCAAAAAGAGGTTGTACCGATTTTACCAATTGCTCCATTTCATTCCGCAGAAAGAGCTTTACGTCAACTAATACTTGGTCATTGCGACTTCTCGCTGAATGGATTTTTTTTCCAACATCCCCTAATTTTTCTGTTAGAATAAGCTCAATTTGTGAATGAACATCCTCAACCTCATTTTGAATTTTAAATTTTGAATTTTGAATTGAATCGTAAATGGCCTTTAGCTCTTTTACGAGTTGTGCAGATTCATCTTTCGTAATCAATTCAACTTCCGCCAGCATTTTTGCATGAGCGATGGAACCCAACACATCAAAAGGCGCTAATTGCAAATCAAATTCACGATCATTGCCAACAGTGAATTGTTCTACTTCTTTTAAAGAATCAATATTTTTTTGCCACAGTTTCATAAGAAAGTTACCAGTTACTGGCTCCCGGTTTCCGGTGAAGGAAACTCATTCCAGTTTTCATCAACCCATTGAATAAATTTGTTTATACGTTTACTTAATGTATCATACCTGTTTTTTAAATCATCATATTTGAGTTTATCTTTTAGTGATTCTGTCTCATATAGAAAATCAAGGTGAACAATCGTTTCATCACACTCAGCCTGGGAATAAACAAGATATTTAATAAAATCTGCTTTGTATCGATTTCTTCCATACTCTTCTACGATCATCGCAGAAACTGACTTTGAAGACCTTCTTATTTGCCCGCCTTCTTCAAACAACTCGAATTTTGGTTAGGATAAGGTCATTTTATGAACTTCAACTGCCAACTGTTTTGATTCTTTATAAATATCCAGGTCTCTGTAACTTTTCATATTTAAGGTTTTACTGGTAACCCGAAACTGGTAACCGGCAACAATATTATAAAACTTGATTCAACAACTGAATATACAACTCAATTCCTTCCTTTATTTCATCCACATAAATATACTCATCTGCAGAATGACTGCGGCCGGAATCTCCGGGGCCCATCTTCAAAGACGGAAAGAACATCAAAGCTTTGTCGGAAGTAGTGGGAGATCCATAATACGTTCTTCCAAGGTTCAAACCTGCTTTTACCAACGGATGATCCATTGCGATAGAAGTAGATCGCAGGCGAAAACTTCTTGCTTTCACTTCGCTTTGTATATTTTCTTTGATCACCGAAAGCACTTCTTCAAATGTGTACAATTCATTTACCCTGACATCTACAACAAATTTGCAAAGAGCGGGAACCACATTATGTGCTTTGTTGTCTGTTTCGATAACTGTTACGTCCATGTTTACCGGACCAAGTAACTCAGAAACTTTCGGAAATTTGTATGAGGTAAACCAGTTAATATCTTTGATCGCTTTGTAAATCGCATTTTCTCCTTCTTTTCTAGCTGCATGGCCTGCTTTTCCTTTCGCTATGCAATCCAATACCATCAACCCTCTTTCCGCTACTGCCATCTGCATTTGAGTCGGCTCTCCAACAATGGCGCAATCGATCGGTCCTAATTGTTTCAGCAATACTTCGATGCCATTGGCACCGGATATTTCTTCTTCGGCTGATGCAGCAAGAATAATATTGTATTTCAGGCTTTCTTTTTCATAGAAATACAAAAAAGTTGCGATCAATGAAACCAAAGAACCTCCGGCATCATTGCTGCCGAGCCCAAACAGTTTCCCATCTTCAATGATGGGTTTAAAAGGGTCTTTTGTGTATTGTGAGTTTGGCTTTACGGTGTCATGATGGGAATTCAATAATAAGGTGGGCTTGCTATCATCAAAGAATTTATTTTTTGCCCATACATTGTATAAATGCTTTTGAACTGGAATATTTTTTTCTTTAAAAAAATGCTCCAGTATCTCTGAAGTTTTATCTTCTTCCCTGCTGAAAGAAGGAGCGGCGATCAGTTTTTTTAATAAACCGACTGCTTCATTGTGTAATGTATTTATGGTCTCAGGATTCATTGCTGATTACAGTTCCAGTTTTACCTTCAATTAACTGTTCTAATTCTTCTGCTTTTCCTATTCTCACTTTTTTTACTCCGCTGTTTAATGCAGCAAATGCATTATCTAATTTAGGGATCATTCCTGCAAATATTTTGTTCTCTGCTTTCAGTTGATGATATTTCCCGGAATTAATATTGGAAATGACGGATGAATCATCATTTACATCGAACATGACACCTTTCTTTTCAAAAGTATAGATCAATTCTACTTCATACAAACCACTCATCGCTTTTGCAATTTCCTGGGCAACGGTATCAGCGTTAGTATTTAATAGTTGTCCCTTTTTGTCTGAAGTGATAGGCGCTACCACGGGTGTCAATTCATTAGCAAGACAATCTTTCAATAAAGAAATGTTTACTGTATCAATGTCACCAACAAACCCATAATCCAAAGTGGGATGCTGCCTTTTATGCGCCAAAATAATATTTCCGTCTGCTCCGCAAAGTCCGATGCTGTTGCAATGAAAAGATTGCAGGCGGGCAATTATATTTTTATTGATGTAACCCGCATACACCATGGTAACGATCTTCAAAGTTTCCGCATCGGTGATCCGTCTTCCTTCTACCATTTGCTGAGGAATATTAAGCCGCTCTGCCAATTGTGTTGCCAGTTTTCCTCCGCCATGTATTAATATTTTCGGGCTTTCAATGGCAGCGAATGATTGTAAGAATGATGAAAGCTTTGCCTCATCATCTATTATATTTCCGCCGATCTTTATAACTAACAATTCAGCCATATAACAATCAAATCATCAAACAATCAACTTGATTTTAGTATTTCACTCAGCACCGCTTGTGCCGCCCAAACCCTGTTGCCGGCTTGTTGAGTAACAATACTCATCGGGCTATCCAGTATTTCATCGCTGAGTTCCACATTTCTTCGCACCGGCAAGCAATGCATCACCTTCGCATTATTGGTTTGTGACAATTTTTCTTTTGTCAGCATCCATTCAGGATCATTACAATAAATTTTTCCGTAGTCTGTATAAGTACTCCAGTTCTTCACATAAATAAAATCTGCGCCTTGTAGTGCATCCTGCTGATCAAGTGTAATAGTTGCTCCTTTGGTAAATTCGGTGGACAGTTCATAATCTTCCGGATGAGTGATGACAAAATCTGCTTTTCCCCAGGCGTTGATCCATTGTGAAAAACTATTTGCTACACATTGAGGCAGCGGCTTCACATGCGGTGCCCAGGTCAAAACAATCTTTGGCTTTTTTAATTTTGACTTTTGAATTTCTTCTGTAATTGTAACTACATCAGTCAAACTTTGCAACGGATGAAGCGTGGCGCTTTCTAAACTCACAATCGGAATTCCTGCGTATTTGATGAATTGTTTGATGAATAGTTCGCTGTAATCATCTTCACGATTCTTTAGCGAGGGAAAAGTGCGAATAGCAAGTATGTCAAAATATTTTCCAAGGATCGGAGCAGCATCTTTCACATGTTCTACAGTGTTGCCGCTCATGATGGCTTCTTCTTCAAATTCCAATGCCCAGCCTTCCTGGCCTACATTAAAAACGATAGCATCCATTCCCAGGTTTTGTGCAGCGATCTGCGTACTCAATCTTGTACGCATACTCGGATTCAGGAATAAACAACCAATACGTTTATTAGCACCAAGAGTTTTATCTTTTAGTGGGCTGTCTTTATACGCTAATGCTTTTTTTACAAGTGCA
This sequence comes from Chitinophagaceae bacterium, assembly GCA_035550155.1. Lineage (GTDB taxonomy): Bacteria > Bacteroidota > Bacteroidia > Chitinophagales > Chitinophagaceae > UTBCD1. Next base: position 3,887 of record DASZPW010000448.1, read on the forward strand.
TCAATGTTTTCAACATCATAAACAGAAGTAAAATTTTTCATTTTCAGTTAACAGTATTTTCAGCAGAAACAAGATTTTGTATCTCTTCAGTGATCGAATCAATAAATTGTTCAGCATCTCTTTTTTTCAATGCCAGTGAAGGGAGCAAACGAATTACATTCGGTTTCGATTCCCCCGTAAATATTTTCTGATTCCATAGTAAATTTTTCCGCAGGTCTTTTATTTCTTCGGGCACATCAAACCCGATCATCAATCCACGGCCTCTTACATTTTTCAATTGCGGAATGTTTTCCAATTCGTCTTTTAAATATTTTCCTACCATCACTGCGTTGCCCATCAGCTTTTCTTCTTCTATCACTTCCAATACAGCTAATGCTGCTGCACAAGCCAAATGATTTCCGCCAAATGTGGTTCCTAATATAAAATGTTTGGGTTTGAAAATGGGCGATACAATAATTCCCGCTACCGGGAAACCATTTCCCATCCCTTTTGCCATAGTATAAATGTCAGCGTTAACCCCGGCAAAATCATGACTGAAGAATTTTCCGCTTCTTCCATAACCGCATTGTACACTGTCGGCAATGTATACAGCGCCATATTCATCACAAAGACTACGTATCTTTTTCAAAAATGATTCTTCTGCTACATTAATACCGCCTACGCCTTGTATGCCTTCAATGATAACTGAAGAAATTTGTTTGCCATTTTTCTCAAAACAATCTTCCAAAGCCTGCTCATCATTAAGGGGAAGAAAGATCACATTATCGGTTTCATTTACGGGAGCTACGTAATTTTTATTGTCTGTCGCAGCAACTGCTAATGAAGTTCTTCCGTGGAATGATTTACTGAAAGCAATTATTTTTTTTCTCCCATTATGAAAAGAAGCGAGTTTCAATGCATTCTCATTGGCTTCTGCGCCTGAATTACAAAGGAACAAACTGTAATCTTCCTTACCGGAAACTTTTCCAAGCTTTTTTGCCAGCTCAATTTGTAATGGAATTTTTACGGAGTTAGAATAGAAAGCGATTTTTTCCAGTTGCTCTTCGATACGTTTTACCCAATGCGGATGCGTATGACCGATGCTGATCACCGCATGCCCACCATAGAGGTCAAGATACTGGTCGCCCTTGTCATCCCACACATAAGAGCCTTTTGCTTTTACAATAGTTACGTCATTGATCGGGTAAACGTCGAATAGATTCATGTACTAAACCCTAAAAGGGATTTTTGTTTGTACTAAATCATTAATGATTTAGGATTGTTTGAAAATATAATTGCCCTTTCCCTTGAAGAGGTATGAGCTAAAAATAGTTTGCTTTTAATTCCAACCCTGCTGTTTCATTTAATCCAAACATCAGGTTCATATTTTGAACTGCCTGTCCGCTGGCGCCTTTTAATAAATTATCAGTAATAGAATGCACTACCAGTTTACTGCCCACTTTTTCCAGTTGAATGATGCATTTGTTGGTATTGACCACCTGTTTTAAAAAGATCATTTCCTGGCTGAGATGCGTAAAAGGATGGTCTTTATAAAATTCTTTGTACAATGAATTTACCTCTTCAATACTCCAGTCACAATTCAATTGAGAGCTAACAAAGATCCCTCTTGTAAAATCCCCTCTCCATGGGACGAAATTTACAGAGATATCCCCCTGCGGTTGCAATTGTTTTAATGATTCACCGATCTCGCCAAGATGCTGATGCGTTAAGGTTTTATATGCCTGGATATTATTAGCTCTCCAGCTGAAATGAGAAGTTTCTGATAAACCTTGACCGGCGCCGGTAGAGCCGGTAACACCAGTGGTATATACTTCATTTAACAAACCTGCTTTTGCCAATGGCAATAACCCAAGTTGAATACAGGTGGCAAAGCATCCGGGGTTGGCGATGTTTTCAGCTGATTTTATTTTTTCTTTATTCAATTCGGGAAGGCCGTAAATGAAGTTTCTGGTTCCCTGTTTCTGATTATTTGTTAAACGAAAATCATTTGACAGATCAATGATCTTTATTGAATCAGCTATTTTGTGTTCTTCTAAAAACTTTTTGGCATATCCATGTCCAACACAAAGAAATAACACATCAATATTATCGTTGATTTCGCTTGTAAATTTCAGATCGGTATCTCCCAAAAGATCGGCATGAACTTTTGATACGGGGTTTCCGGCATTACTTTTACTATGAATAAAAATAATTTCTGCCTGCGGATGATGGATCAATAAACGGATCAATTCTCCACCGGTGTAGCCGGCACCACCAACAATTCCTATTTTTATTGATTTGTTCATTATTAATTGAAAATTAAAAAATCAAAAGTCAAAAAAGTGAAGCTTGTAAATAAGCTTTTTACATTTTTTACTTTTGACTTTCATTTTCTGTTTTCACAGAATGATATATTGATGTTTGATTGCCAAAAATTCTTGAAAACCCTCTCACATCTTCTCCGCTAAAGCCTGTATTCATTTCACCATACTTTCCAAACTTGCTGCTCATCAGATCGTATCTGGATTCAATGCCGATTATCTGAAAACGGTAGGGCATCAACTGGACAAATACCTTTCCGGTAACATTTTGCTGAGATGCTTCAAAGAACGCTTCGATGTCCCGCATCACCGGATCTAAAATTTGTCCTTCATGCAACCAATTACCATAAAACAATGCCAATTGATCTTTCCAGTTCAATTGCCATTTGGTTAACACATGTTTTTCCAAAGCATGATGTGATTTTAAGATCACCATCGGCGCTGCAGCTTCAAAACCCACACGGCCTTTGATGCCAATGATTGTGTCGCCAACGTGAATATCTCTTCCAATGCCATATGGCCCGGCAATGGATTGCAAATATTGAATCGCTTCAGAAGGATGAGAAAATGTTTTTTCATCTACACTCTTCAATTCTCCTTTTTCAAATCCAAGCTCCACATTCCTGGCTCCTGACTCACTCACTTGTGTTGGCCATGCTTCTTCCGGCAACATTCCTTTGGATGAAAGTGTTTCTTTGCCTCCAACGCTGGTGCCCCACAAACCTTTGTTGATCGAATAAACCGCTTTTTCAAAATTCATTTCAACGCCTTTCATTTTCAGATAAGCGATCTCTTCTTCGCGGCTCAATTTCAGATCTCGGATCGGAGTTAAAATTTCAATACCGGGGATCATGATATGAAAGATCATGTCAAAACGAACCTGGTCATTGCCGGCGCCGGTGCTGCCATGCGCTACTGCGTCAGCATTTAATTTTTTAGCATGCTCTGCTATATGTAATGCCTGGATCAATCGTTCTGCAGATACACTTAAAGGATACGTATTATTCTTGAGCACATTTCCAAAGACAAGATATTTGATGATGCGATCATAATATCCTTTCACAGCATTTACAGTAGTGTGTGATTTTATACCCAGTTTGTAAGCGTGGGCTTCGATCTGTTTCAGTTCATCATCGCTGAAACCGCCGGTATTTACGATAATACTATGTACTTCGAAGCCTTGATCTTCTCCAAGATATTTTACACAAAAAGATGTGTCTAATCCTCCGCTAAAACCTAGTACGACTTTTTTCATTGTTATTTCTGTTGCAATATTCTATTCAAATAATTTAAAGATCAGTGTTTGGCGCTATTGCCGTTACCATTGCCATTTTTTTTCATAAATGGTTTCAGTAATTTCCATTGTTTGAAGCGAAGCAATCGTTCTAACCCGCTTTTATTCTCTTCGAAAAACTGTTTTGTTTCTTCGGGTTTATAATGATCTTTCGGATCGTAGAGCATGGCCGTGCACATGCAATTTTTCCTGTCTTTACTCATCAGGATATCATAGTTCACGCAGCTTTTACATCCGGCCCAGAAGGCATCATCCTGTGTCAATTCAGAATACGTGACCGGTTCATAACCCAGTTCGCTATTGATCTTCATCACAGCAAGGCCGGTGGTAAGTCCAAAAATTTTTGCTTCCGGATATTTTTCTCTCGATAGGTCGAATATTCTTTTCTTGATCGCTTTTGCTACACCGGTCTTTCTGAATGGCGGAGAAACGATCAACCCTGAGTTAGCAACATATTCTCCGTGGCTCCATGTTTCGATATAACAAAAACCTACCCAGGTGCCATCCGTAGTAACAGCGATGACCGCTTTGCCTTCATCCATTTTTTGTTCAACATATTCGGGCGAACGTTTGGCAATACCGGTTCCTCTTGCAGCAGCCGAGGCTTCCATTTCATCCGTGATGATTTTGGAATAAATTTTATCTGCCGGTGTCGCCACCCTGATAATTATATTCTGATTGTCCAACTTGAAAAGATTATTATAAATATGCGGATCACCAATCCAAATGTAAGATGAAGACCGGAAATTCTTCACTGACAGGGGCCTGGTTTGCGGCTCGTCCTGTCAGCAACCACGTCGGGGTCGTGCATAAGTGAAGACATCGAATCCCACTGCATAAACACCAGTGGTCATCGGCCCATGAAAGGCAAATTGCTTGGTATGTTTCAGACTATTGATCATTTTTTAATAGCCATTTGTAAATGGAGAACAAAAGTAAATAATTCTCTGTTCAATCGGCGCAAATTTTTTGTTAAGCGAGGATTGTTTTACCGGGCCAGCAAACAAAAAGTGGCGGGCACTTTGTGCAGGTCAGGCTTCTGTTGTTTCCATTGTGCAATGGTTCGGGTATGTATTTGTTCAGTCGATGAAGAAAGTCCGGAGGCAATACATAAATGAGTGGTGGGCCTGCAGTGCTTCAGTAATGCATCGATCAACTGGTTATTCCGATATGGTGTTTCAATGAATAGCTGCGTACAATTTTTTTTGTGCGATTCTGCTTCGAGTTCTTTTATTGCCCTGATGCGTTCAACTTCTTTGATGGGCAAATATCCAAGGAACTGAAATCGTTGTCCGTTCATGCCGCTGGCCATTAATGTCATCAAAATAGCATTGGGCCCGGCAAGCGGTTTCACTACTGCATTTCGTTCATGAGCGATTTCAACTAATGATTGCCCGGGATCAGCTACTCCCGGGCATCCGGCTTCGCTGATGATGCCGATCCTTTTTCCGTCTTTTAGTTTTTGACGAAATAGTGCAGGTATTGCCGGCTCATCCGATATCGTAATCCATTCATATCGATCGATCACGATATCTTTCTGTAATTTTTTCAAATATCGTCTCGCTGTTCTTTCATTTTCTGCAAAAAAAATCTCGCAATCATTAATTGCTCCCAGCACATAAGCAGGAATGCTGGTAACATTTTCTTCATCCAGCAATGAAGGAATAAGATAAACTATCCCTTTGGTCATTTAAATATTTTTGACTTTATATAAACTAATGTTGGCGGCGATCACTGCATAGGCCGGTGCCAATACCCAACCAATGCCGATCAGAATGTGCATCAGGTAAAATACCAGGCCGTTTCCAATGGCAAGACCTTTATGCCTGCCGGCAAAATCTATACTTTCCCGCAATGAAATATTTTGCCGGGCACAACTATAATCGAACATAGAGAATCCGTAATAATAACATTCCAGGAATAATGCGATAAGCGGAGTGATCCAACCGGCGATCGGCACTAACGTCAGCAGTAAAAGTATAAGGAAGAAAAAAGTTTGCCACAGCACATTCCGGCATACGAGTGTAGTGCCTCGCCAGGCATCTCTTCTAAGGTCTTTCCAGTTAATGTCCTGTTCTTTATTTTCCAGGATCACTTTTGTTTTTTCGCTCAGGTATGCAAAGACCGGTGACCCAATGATCAGAATAATATATTTAAAGAGGGAAAAATAAAATTGCATCAGTAACAACCACAAAATGATCCCTGCAAAAGTGAACAGGAACCCGATCCAGCTGTTTTGAAATTTTTGCAGGCGATCGCCCAACCCGGTGGTGGTGATAAGATAGTCGATCACATGCGTGGCAGAGCTGCTGAAAAAATACATGCTCACAATAAAAAGGATGGCGTAAATAATGCCCGGTACAACGATCCATTTCCAAAGCTTATGTTGCCGGATGAAATGGTTCACTTCATTAAAGGATTGGATCGCTATGACGATTTCTTTAAGCAAGCCTTACATTTGAATAAGTAAATATAAAGAGAACCATGATCAAAATGATTAGTATAAGAACATGAGAAAATTACCTGTTTCGTTTTATGAAAGAAACGATGTGTTGACAATCGCAAAAGAGTTGCTGGGTAAAATACTTGTTACAAACTGTGATGGCATACTTACATCCGGCCGTATTGTGGAATGCGAAGCATATAATGGTGTTATTGACAGGGCCTCTCATGCGTTTGGCGGCAGAAGAACTGCCCGGAATGAAGTTATGTATGGAAATGCAGGAACAGCGTATGTGTATCTCTGCTATGGCATTCATCATTTGTTCAATGTAGTGACGAATGACAAGGAAATTCCTCATGCAATTTTGATCAGGGCATTGGAGCCAATTTCAGGAATTCCGGAAATGCTGAAACGAAGAGGGAAGAAACAATTCGATCATACGATAACCAAAGGCCCGGGTAGTTTATCTGTAGCGTTGGGCATTACTGTTGCCAAAAATGGCATTTCGCTTCGGAGTAAACAATTGTTCATAGCCGATGATGGATTTATCCCGGAGAAGAAAATGATCGGCAAGTCTCCGAGAATTGGAGTGGAATACGCCGGGAAAGCTGCAGCCTATCCTTACCGTTTTTTTATAAAAGGAAATCCTTTTGTAAGTGGAAGAATAAAATAAAGGAAAACCTAATTTTCATTATACAAAACTGTTTCTGTTGTCAAATTATCACTTACGATGTTTTCTGTTTCTTCCACATTATTGAAGGCTGCATTCATTTTTTTACGATCAAATTCTTTTTCATCGTTAGCGATCCAGACTGTTGCAACGCTGTTGCCAATGAAATTGGTGATGGCTCTTGCTTCAGACATGAAGCGATCCACACCTAATAATAATACAAGACCTTCCATTGGAATTACTTTGATGGCAGAGAGGGTAGAAGCTAACACAACAAAGCCACTGCCAGCTACGCCTGCCGCTCCTTTTGATGTCACCATTAAGATTCCAATGATGGTGAACACCTGTGCCAGAGATAAATGAACCTGGAATGCCTGTGCCAAAAATATCATACACATGGATAAATAAATAGTAGTGCCATCAAGATTAAACGAATATCCTGCCGGAACTACTAATCCCACAACCGGTTTGGAACATCCCATTCGTTCCAGTTTTTCCATTAAAGAGGGCAATGCTGCTTCAGATGAAGAAGTTCCTAATACCACCAGCAATTCTTCACGGATATATTTTAATAATTTCAAAATGCTGACCCGGTAATGTTTTAAAATAAGCCATAAAACCAGGAACACAAATACGATCATTGTGGCATATACAGTTCCCATTAATCTTGCCAGCGGTGCTAATGCGCTGATGCCATATTTACTGATGGTAAATGCCATTCCTCCGAATGCGCCGATTGGTGCCAGCAGCATGACCTTATGTAATGCGCTGAAAATAACTTTTGCAATGGGCTGAATAAATGCGATGATCTTTTGACGATACCGGGAATTGCTGAAAGCAACCCCTGCAATGAGTGCAAGCACCAATATCTGCAATGTTGAGTTTTCTTTGAAAAATTGCAACCAGTCAAATCCTTTCACCGAGGCATATTTTGAAATATCGCCTCCGGCCACTGAATGTGTCGTGACTCCATGTCCCGGCTGAATGATCCATGCAATGATAATTCCTGTGATCAGCGCAAAAGTGGAAACAATTTCAAAATAGAGTAAGGCTTTTACACCAATACGGCCTACTTTTTTCAGGTTGCCCATATTGATGATTCCTAAGGTGATCGTCAGGAAAATGATCGGGTTGATGAATAGTTTGACAATGCTGATAAAAAGCTTTCCCAGGAACTCACTCAGCGTAGCGCCGAGCTCAAGATCTTGTCCTAAAAATCTTGCTTTCCACGGTTCATGTAACACAGGGTATAAAGCAAAGCCAGGTGCAAATTGTCCCACCAATATTCCAGCAGTGATGGCGAGCAATACCCAGAATGTAAGATTGCTGAAAAGTTTTTTCATTTCTTCTTCCTGCTGAAAGATAAAATAAATGATGGGATATGTTCAGAAAAAATTGTGAATGAAAAAAAGGATAATTAGAATTTCGGGCAATTCAGCTTTTTAGCGTTAGGATCTGTGGGCTTCTTAATGTAGATGAGTGAAATTTCTACACCGCCACGAACATTTGAAGCCGGTTTCAGGCTCGATACATTTACATCATATGTAGCGCCAAGTTGAAATTCTCCGAATTCAAGGCCCACGTAAGGAATGATCGCATCACCAAAGCGGAACCAGCTCCCCAAATATAAATTAGTGGGGTTGTCTTCATCGTTCGTTAAATTAAGTGCGTAAGCACCACCAATCATAGTATTGTGTGCCTTGGCCTGTAAACTATAATTAGCGCTGAAATGAATGAAATTATAAGGGCCCATCGGTATTTTGCCTCCGGCCTGAAAAGTCGTTCTTGCCGCTAAATAATATTGGCCGCCCTGGAATGTTTCTCTCGGCCGGTTGATATGATACATAGATGCCCCGAAATAAAAATTATTATAACCATTGGTACTTCCATTGTAAAGCACTCCGGCATTCATATCGAAATATTTTACATTGATCTGGTTGCTGTTGAAAATTTCACTGGTAACCCCTGTAAAACCAAGAGGTGTTAACTGGTCCTCAAAAACAACCTTTGTCAGATCCAATCTTCTATTCATGAATCCACCCTGGAAGCCTGCGCCGATCTGGTGATAGCCATCTTCATCTAACGCTTTATGATAAGCAACAGAAAGCGCCATTGAATTTGATACCAATACACCATCTCCGGCTCTGTCTGTAAATCCCATGATGCCTACGCCAA
>DASZPW010000449.1:0-2230 GCA_035550155.1 Chitinophagaceae bacterium
AAAGTACCACGGCAATGAGCAGTAGCAACATACAATGCTGCAATTCCTCTTATCGAGTCAAGAATATCAAATGAAATTTTAGGCTTGTTCGAAGCAGTGATAGCTTCCATAAACAGGTTGGATTTTCTTACTTATCTTTCAGATAGTTTTTATAATATCCTTCCACGTATTCCTTAAGGCATATTTTCCAATCCCGCATTATGCTTATATTTCTCAAAGCGAGTTTTTTATCCATCAATCTTTCAGAAGCAGGACGGGCTGCAAAATAAGTTTCTTTAAAATAATCAGATGAAACAGGAGTTACCTTTATCTTATTTTCAAGTTTCAGGATCTTTATTAATTCCCTGGCTACATCCAGTCTGCTGGTAATTCCTTCGCACACCATATTATAAAGGCCCCAATATTCTTTTTCAATCAGGAGTTTTACATTCTTAGCAAAATCATGTGTATAGGTTGGAGTTCCGAGTTTGTCATCAACTATAAATAATTCTTTCTTGCCATTTTTTATTTGTTGCATGATTTTCTGCACAAATTTTTTGTCCTTTCTTGGTCCTCCGCCCATCATCCACCCTGCTCTGCAAACAAGATATCGTTTGCAATTTTGTGTTACAAATATTTCTCCGGCATATTTACTCCGGGCATAATGCCCTAATGGGTTTGGCTGATCCCAATCATCATAAGTATCTTTTTGGCCATCAAAAATTCCTGCTGTACTTATATATAATAATGGAATGTCAAGCTCATTTGCAATATACACTGCATTCTCTACTGCAATCGTATTGGTATGATATGTTTCATCGGGATGCGTTTCACAATATTCAAGATCTGTGAAAGCGCCTATATGAAAAAGATAATCCGGCTTGAATTTCTTTACATCTTTCTTGTAATCTTCAAAATTGCGGAAGTCAAGATATTTCAACCATTTTTCATTAACGTCAATATCACTGCATTTAAGTTCATATCCATTTTTGAATATTTTATAAAACGCCTCTCCGAGCATTCCACCTACTCCCGCCATGTAAATTTTTTTCTTTTTTTTCATGTTATTGGTACTACGGTTTTAAATGCCTTTAAATATTTTGGAAAATTAGCTTTTACTGAAAAAAAATCTTCTACAGTCTTTCTACCAGCTACTCCCATTCTTCTTCTTAAATCTACGTTATCAATTAACTGAATGATCCGTTCAATCCACTCCTTATAATCTTTTACCAAAAAACCCTGGACACCATCTTTCATCACTCTGAAGTTAGTGCCATAAGCTGTCGCTACTACAGGAATTCCTATAGCCATATAAGTAAGCGCTTTTAAACTGCTTTTTCCTAATGACCATTCATTGGCAGGTATTGGATATAAACCTATCTCGAAACGATGGAGATCCTCCACCTCAGTTTCCTCGTTCCAGGAAACATATTCAGTTTCTACATCTTTCATCCGGTATTCTCGGTTAGCGATCACGAGTAATTTTATTTTCCTGTTTCTGCTTACTTCCGAAAGAACAGGTTGCAGCATTTCTAAAAAGGGAATTGTACTATGAGTGCCGGTCCATCCTATTGTCGTTATCTCATTTTTATTATATGATGTCACCGGAATAAACCGATCGGTATTAAATGTAGAAGAAATATCTACCACCTGTTTGTAACGATTTCTTTCGAGAGCTATTTCTTCCAGCTTTGGAGTACAAACTATCACATACCTGGAATACTTTAGTAAAGTAAGTGGTTTTTTCCCCCCTTTTAAACGCTGGAAAAAATTCTGTTTTACATGATCAAACTTTTTCATGAACATCATATCATCGAGGTCATAAATAATATTCTTTTGAAAAAGCCTGAGCAAATGCTCATACAATGGCGGGCCAATTGGAGTTGCCCAAATTGTAACAAACACGCCATTATAAAATGGGACTCTCAGTAAGTCCCAACCTCTTTTTATATAACCAATACCAAACCAGAAAATTTTTTCAAATGTTCGTCCCGGTTTATGAATAATTTTCCAAAGCCTCGACGTTTGAAAGTTTGAAATTTCAAATGAATATCCTTCCTGTTCTAATAAAGGAAGGTATTGTTCATATTTCAATCGTTGTGCTGCTGCTGTTCCTTTGGGGCTGGGACAAAGGATCAGGATTTTCTTTTTTCTTTTACTCATGATTCTCTTACTCAGGCTTTTCTTCCTACCGCATGCCAGTAAGGAATATCAGTTGAAAAAACAATATCGGTCAATCCTGCATTCTCCA
>DASZPW010000450.1:0-4847 GCA_035550155.1 Chitinophagaceae bacterium
CAATGCTCTTCTACTGCAGGAATAAAAATTTTCAAGAAAGAGAATAGTCTTCAGTGAAATTTTTTTCTTCTTTAATTCTTCATCTGGAATATTCTCCAGTAGGCCATCATTAGGTAATAACAGAAAGCTTGCGAATATATCAGCATAATATTCATTAATGTCAGCTTTTTTATCAAACAATCCTGTAATACACACCCGGCTTGTAAAATTTACCTGTATGTATAGGTGATATAACTCATGACAAATAGTAAAGTGTTGCTTCCCCAATGACTGGTTGCTGTTGATCATCATAAATCTGCTTGCTGTATTCTCTTTTTGAACTTTTAATGCCATACCTGAAAAACTCCCTTTTAGGGAAACGAATACAGTAATCACATTTAATTTTTGAAGAAGGCTTTTTAGCCGGATAGGATCATTCGTGGCATATCCTTGTTCAGTGCGAAATGTTGCAGCAGCTTTTTCAAGTAGTAAATCACTCATCTCTCAAAGCATTTTTCATATTCACATAATTGCGTACAATCTTTTTGAATTGAGCAATACTTTCCAGGTCTTCAGGGTCCAGCATATCAGCCCTGAAAGCAAAAGCGATATTTATTTTTCGCTTTTGGGGATCTTCTTCATAAAAATCATACTCATTCATGCAAAACAGGTTAGCTAGTTTGTTCAATTGCGGAGTCGTTATGCTCCGGGTGCCGGCTTCATAATAAGCAATTTGCTCTCGTGAGGTGTCAAGATATTTTGCAAGTGTTTCTTGTGTTAACCCTAATTCTTCACGCAGCATTTTGATATTCTTTCCTACAACTATATTTATATTGGGATTTGGTAAAGTCATACAGCAGATGGTGTTACAAAAATAGCTCCAATTTCGAAAGTTGCCATCTTTTGTAACAATATTTTATAAATGCTTAGTAATTAACAGGGTCTAAAGCCTTTACCCCCATTTTGACTTCATCAATAACTCGGGGTTTCGTAGAAACTTGCTAATTAAATAGATAGCTTTTACAGCTTTACAAATCAAAATTCCCGTTTAAAATATCCTTTTCAGAATGTGACTCAGTGCCTGTATTTATCATAGGGCGGGTTTGGGGGCAAAAGAATATCATGCTTACGTAATGGAAATTTATATTCCCCTATTTCCTCTTCTTCCTTTGTTTTTTGGGCTTTTTAAAAACTGACTGATCTTCTGCTGCCTTGGTAACTTCATCTACCCAGTTAGTAGTAACAAGTAATCTCCTTACATCAATGCGCAGAAATTCGGATATTTTATAAAGGTCTTGGATAGATGGTTGATTTTTATTTGTACACCAATCAGACACGGTTGTGATATGCACACCCAAAAACTCCGCAAGTTCCTGGTTTCTCCTTCCGGCTTCTGCAAGCTCCACTTTTATCCTGTTGTATTTGGTAGTATCCGCCATGTTTGCTTCTGAAATCAAATATATAGTCTCCTAATAAATTGAAAATTAATGCGGTATAACTCTTTTAGAATAAATTATTAGCCTTTAAAACTTATTTATTAACTTTAATAACTTTTTATTTTTGAAAATCATGTATAAGGAGAACTTATATAGGATAAACTCTTAAGACAGGCTTGAACCAGAGTTTTATAGAAAGAAATCCTGGCATTGTTTTCAAAATGATTTGTCACATTCAACAGCATTACTACTATTTATGAAAATTCACTACATCCACAAAGAACTTCACCTTCTTCAATCCCTCTTTGCCAAAAAACCAAAAAACCCTGAATAGTATTGTTCTTCCTGGTTTCTTTTCCACATTTCGATTAACACACTCTAATCATCTCAATTATCACCGCTGCTGCAAAAAATAAGCAAATACGGCGGCGCAAACCCTTTTTGCCTTGACGGAACAAGTTCCTATACCTGGTTATCCTGATTATACAGTGACTAAAGAAGGTAATGTCTTCTATAAAGGTCAATTAAAAATTCTTATCCGCAAACCCGGTCGGTCGCTCAAAATACGGGTGCAAAAAAATGGAGTAAAAAAAGAGCTGGGTTTGGCGAAGCTGCTGGCGCAATTATTCTTACCCAATCCCGGAAATCATACACGAGTCATTTTTAAAGACGGGAATAAACACAATTGTTCCCTCGATAATATTCAATGGGTCAGCAACACGGAGTTTGTGCGTTACAATCTTTTCCCCGGCAAACCGCTTTACCCGCAAGCCAAACCCCGCAAACGCAAAACGCCGGTTCCGCTTTCACCGCCGTCCGATCCTTTGGCAAAGGAAATTCCTGGCCATCCTTCATATTATATTACACCGCAGGGTCGGGTGTATCACCATAACAGGGAGATAAAACTTTGCAACCATTCAAAAAAAAAGGCATTACAGGTATGCCTGCGGCAAAATAAAAAATCAAAATATCTCGGCTTGGCAAAATTGCTGGCAACCGTATTTATTCCAAATCCCTGTAACTACACACGGATGATTTTTAAAGACAGAAATAACAAAAATTGTTCTTTGGAAAATATTGCATGGGCAAGCGGAGAAGAATACAAACAGTACACCGAATCCTTTAAACCGGATTTCATTGAAAATATACCGGAAGATGACGTTGATCCGGCAAGAGTTCCTGTTCCCGGCTATCCGGGTTATTATATTACACCGGATGGAAAAGTTTACCTGCATAATAAACTGCTCCGTTTATTAAAGTATAAAACGCACCGGGCTGCCCGTGTAAAATTGCGTAATGGCAATACTGTGTTTCGCCCCACGGTGGCAAAACTCGTAGCTCTTGCATTTATTCCTAATCCCGAAAATTTTACCCGTGTTATTTTTAAAGACGATAACTATGATAATTGCACAAAAGAAAATTTGCAATGGGTCAGCGAAGAATATTGGCATCGCTTTGTAAAAAAATTAGAGGTGGATGACATCCTCGGTCCTTCAAAACCGAAAAAAATAAGAGTGCCCGATTGGATAGATCCCGAAAGAGTGGAAATGCCTGATTTTCCCGGTTATTATGTTACACCTGCAGGAGTCGTTTATTACGGCGATAGGATAATAAAACCGTTTTGCAAAAAGGGCAAAGCGCCACTAATAAGAGTAAGAGCATGGGGTAAACGGAGAACATTGGGCTTGGCTACATTGGTGGCAGAACATTTTGTTCCTAATCCGAGAAAGTATAAAAGAATAATTTTTAAAGACCGCAATAATCAGAATTGCTCTGCAGATAATATTGCGTGGGTTGACATGGAAACATATACGTACTATTGTACAGGTCACAAAGGAAAAAAATTGTATGTTGACAGGGGAGAGGCGATTAAAAAATGTACAGATGATAATTTAAGAATGTATTACAAAACGCTTGATGAATATTGGCTCCATGAGTGTTGGAATAACATAGAGAAAAAGATATGCATACCGAATTGGGAAGAATTCAGGGCGGATTCATATCTGTATTTTATAGATCGTGCACAACGTTTTTCTATTCTCAAAAGTCCTGTTGGCTTAGTGGTAATGCATTTGAAAACGCTTAAAGAAAAACTGCGGAAGGAGATCAGCCCGGATATGCCCCTTAGTGTATTACGCAGAACAGATGACAGTCTTAGAAATATTAAACCAGGCCGGAAAGAACATGTAGAGTGGTATGGTTTTTAAATGGCAATTAATAAAACGATTTACTTTTTAGCGTAACGTTCTACAGAATAAACATCCCGGTTTCTACACCTCGCATTATCGTGTTCCCACACCTTCCCTTATCGTATTTTCCTACTCATTCCCAACCTACTCATTTAAAAAACAGCAACTGGTAACCGATACCTGGCAACTTTCCCATGACTCCTGCTTGCCCGCCGAAACTTTAGTGAAGGCGGGACTCACGCCTCACGCCTCATGAACTCCCTGATCGCCGCATTATACACTCTTTGCCCCTTCTTAAGTTTTTTGGCATACGCCGCTTTTAAAGCCGGATCATGAATAATGCTTTGAGCATAAGCCACTGCATCAGAGAACTTATTGCGTTTTTGCTTTTGTAGTTTGCTCGGTTTAATACCGCTCATGTTCGGATAAGCAGTGATTACGGTCTTTTTGCCGTATTGCTTGATGACGATCTGTTTCCCGATCTGTCCTCTTACATGGCGTAATAATAAGGAGCGTTCGCTGTAAGCCATTTTTATAGGATTTAGGTACTGTAAGATACAACTGCTCCCACTCAGAAGCAAGTTCCCCTCGCTCATCCTTCGTTTATCAGCCGTATTCTAAGGCGGGAATACGTATAGATGCTTCAGGTAAAAGGCAGGGATACTAAGGAGATAAACCCGTATTAACTTTAGAGCAATCGTTAAAACGACTATCATTTACTTTCATTGAAAACAGATTGCTTCGTCAACAGAAAATTAGTAAACACAATGCAGCGATCTCTATGTTGCCTCGCAAAGACGGTCGGAGGGTTCATCGTCTTTGCGAGGAGATTGAAGAGACTTTCATCTATGTGCGGTACTCTTCCATCGACGAAGCAATCTATATTTCCAGGTATGCCATACTTCTAAAGTATGGCATACCTAATGGCATACCTATCGAAAACTTTGCATGATGAATGATTCTATGAATGGAATGTAAAAAATAAAATGAATTCATCGGTGCCACGGTTTCAAACCGTGGCACCGTTCAAAGCCTGTAACTTCGAAAACTTATTTTACCTGGTTCAAACCTTATGGCTTTTTAATACATTGCAACGATCTGTATGTTGTTTCGAAATGACATTGAACACTCTAATCGTTATTGACTCTTCGACGTCATTGCGAGGAGATTGAAGAGACTTTCATCTATGTGCGGGACCTTACCATCGACGAAGCAATCTGTATTAGTAAATTAGATTGCTTCT
>DASZPW010000451.1:0-2239 GCA_035550155.1 Chitinophagaceae bacterium
CGGAAGTTGAAGCATATTCAAGGAGAACCGGAACGCAAATGGGTTTTTTTATTACAGAACCTAATACAGGGGATTACCTGATACAATTAAGAAAGAACAGAACCCGGACAACTGACGAAGTGATCTCTGAAATCCGGCAAAAGATCGAATCTACCCAGCCGGCGCTTCGTATTGATTTTGGACAGGTAATCGGTGATATGCTCGGCGACCTGATGACTTCGGTGCAGCCAATCGAGGTAAAAGTTTTCGGGGATGATCAGAAAAAATTACAGGAACTATCCAAACAGGTTGCTGCTATTGTATCTGACGTAAAAGGTACTGCTGATGTTTTTGACGGCATTGTCATTGCCGGGCCATCTGTAAGTATAGAACCGGATTTTGTGAAACTGGCACAATTTGGAATTACTCCGGCAAATCTTCAATACCAATTACAAACCGCATTGGAAGGAAATGTTGTTGGCGCCATTTTAGAAAAAGAACAGTTGACCAATATCCGTATCGTGTACCCAGGCAGCAGGAAGTTAAGCGTGGCAGATATTGACAAGTTGCAGATCTTTTTACCGAATGGAAAATTACAACCCATTACGGAATTAGCCACAGTGCAGATCAATCCCGGCGATGCTGAAGTACAAAGAGAAAATTTACAATCAATGGGAGTTGTCACTGCAAGATTGGAAAACCGGGATCTTGGAAGTGTGATACGGGACATTCAGAAAAATGTAATTGCAGGGGTCAACCTTCCACAGGGATATCATATTGAATACGGAGGAGATTATAAAGAACAACAACAATCTTTTTCAGAACTGCTGATGATACTGATCACAGCAGGGTTGCTGGTTTTTGGAGTCATACTTTTTTTGTATCGGCAATTCAAAATCGCTTTCCTGATCATTGTAATCGCAGTGTTGGGCATTTCCGGAAGTTATTTAGCATTATATCTTACTCATACGCCATTAAATGTGGGCAGCTATACCGGCCTGATAATGATCGTAGGAATCATTGGAGAAAATGCCATTTTCACTTTTCTGCAATTCAGAGAAACGATGCAAAGCACTAACAACGTAGATGAGTCTATCATTTATGCTATTTCTACACGCTTACGCCCAAAACTCATGACAGCGTTAGGAGCTATCATCGCATTAATGCCCTTGGCGCTTGGTATTGGTACCGGGGCACAATTGCATCAACCGTTAGCGATTTCTGTGATCGGAGGATTCATCATTGCTTTGCCCTTGCTGCTGATCGTGCTGCCTTCCATGCTGAGGATATTATATAAAAACAAACCAGCATTGCATGAATAATTCGTTGTAAGAAAGGAGCAGCCCGTTTCTTATCTTTGGCGCTTTATGGAACAATTATTACAACAAATTGAAGCGTATAAAAAGGAAATTGAAGCTTATGCCGCATCAGACGAGCAAGCGGCTGAGAATTTCCGTATTAAATTCCTGGGCAGCAAAGGCATCGTGAAAAACATGATGGCCGAGATGAAAAATATTCCGGCTGAAAAAAGAAAAGAATTCGGCCAGCTGATGAATGAGTTTAAAGTTGTTGCCGAAACAAAATACGAATCATTGAAAGAAACAACTGGTCACCAGCAACCGGTAATCAGCAACCAAATTGACCTCTCCCTCCCCGGAGATCCAATGCCTCCCGGCAGTCGCCACCCGATCAATTTGATGCGTAACAGGATCGTCTCTATTTTTCAGCGTCTTGGTTTTTCGGTGGCAGATGGGCCTGAGATCGAAGACGACTGGCATAATTTCACCGCATTAAATATTTCAGAAAATCATCCTGCCCGTGATATGCAGGATACATTTTATATTCATCAAAATCCTGATTGGCTGTTGCGAACACACACGAGCAATGTGCAGATACGGGAAATGGAAAAAGGAAAATTGCCGATCCGTATCATTTGCCCCGGTCGTGTGTATAGAAACGAAACGATCAGCGCAAGATCTCATTGTTTCTTTCACCAGGTAGAAGGATTGTATATTGATGAGCATGTAAGTTTCGCAGATCTGAAACAAACGCTTTATTTCTTTGCGCAGGAAATGTATGGCAAAGAGATCAAACCAAGATTTCGTCCTTCTTATTTTCCATTTACCGAACCCAGCGCTGAAATGGACATCAGTTGTTTCATTTGCGGAGGCAAAGGTTGCCGCATCTGCAAACAAACCGGTTGGGTAGAAATTTTAGGTTGTGGTATGGTGCATCCGAAAGTTTTGGAAAATTGCGGTAT
>DASZPW010000452.1:0-10949 GCA_035550155.1 Chitinophagaceae bacterium
AACCTTTAGGTTTGTTCTGAAGTTAGTTAATAATTCTAACTACTATTATTACTACCTTTCTTTTTGCTACTTTTTCTTTGTGGACAATATAAAAATGTTAATAACCAGCAATCAAAACTGTTTGGGTGAACTATGACACGAACAAGCTTTTAATAGCTATCCTTGGATAAAGACCCTTGCAGTTTTTACAGGACGCATCAAATAGAAATTCAAGCTAACCAGGCTTACTAGTAAGGTTTCAATGACAAACCTGTAAACTGATTGTAACAAAACAATTTTATGCATTACCAGTATGTAATCGGAATGGATATTTCAAAGCACAGCTTTGACATGGCCATTCTTTCAGTCAACAATCCTGAAACGATTTCTCACAATGTATTTAGTAACGACAAAAAAGGCTTCGATGATATGATAGAGTTTGTATTTGCAATAATGCCAGACTTTACCATCAGCAAGGCTTTATTTTGTATGGAGGCTACTGGATTATATTGTAACGCACTACTTCAGTTTTTTGAAAGCCAGCAAGCAAATGTTTGGGTAGAGAATGCGACACAAATCAAACGTTCCTTAGGCTTGAAACGAAGCAAAACAGATAAAGTAGATTCAATCAATATCGCTAAATATGCTTTCAAAAACACAGAACTGATTAGGCTTTGGAAACCCTCAGGTGAAGTACTTGAGAAAATAAAATACCTGGTGGCCTTGAGAGATAGAATGGTACAAACACAGAAGCGATTACTAACACCCTTGAAAGAGTTACGTGACGCAGATCAGCAAAAGATGGCTGATTATCTTGAGAAGTCTATCAAAAAATCAATCAACGCTATTGATACGGACCTGAAAAAGATTGAAACCAAAATCATCGAATGTCTTAAAGAAGATGCCAGCCTTCATCACCTGTTTACTTTGATTACTTCAGTAGTAGGAATTGGTTTTGTGACAGCACTCAATCTTATCATACATACGCATGGCTTCAACATTATGTGTGATAGCAGAAAGCTTGCCTGCTATTGTGGAGTGGCTCCATTTCCATATCAGTCAGGAATCAGTATAAAAGGGAGAACAAAAGTGAGTCATATGGCCAATAAAAAGCTAAAGACAAACCTTCATCTGGCAGCATTAACAGCCATTAAATTTGATCCTGAAATAAAAGCATACTATGACCGTAAAGTGCTGGATGGAAAGCCTAAGATGAGTGTTATCAATGCTGTTCGATTCAAATTGTTAGCAAGAATAGTGTCTGTTGTGAAAAATGATAAGGAATATGTGAAAAGGACAGCCTAAAATAGATTTGTTTTTATCATAGAAATCCATGGCGAATCATATCATACTAACTCATCACTGTTTACTCTTCAACTCCGCCCACTTCTTCTTCAACTCATCAAACTGTTTTTTCAAATCATTAAAAGTCTGAACAGCTTGTGAAGTAGGAGCGGTATCACTTTCCTGCAATAAACCAAAAAGACCGGCGAATGAACCACTCAATCTGCCGAAGCTTGGTTCATTGCTTCCCCGCTGCGCATTTTCCAATGCTGCGGCTTCTTTTTCCAGCGGGCTTAATTTTTTAGCCACATCTGCAGAAGCATTTGTCAATGATGATTGCAATTTGGCACGATATGCTTTGATCTCATTCAATATTTCGGTACACTCTATTCTTCCTTCATAGCATTGCAGTGACATATCGTGTTGTTGTTGCAAACCAGCAACCGATGTTTTTACTCTCGGATCCATTTTGACTGTAAACGTTTGTGTCCATGATTGTCCATCCACGGTCAGCTTAGCTGTATAAACACCCGGCATCACCCACGGCGAGCTTGTTGCAGGAGGAGTGTTTTTATATACAGCCGTCATCGGGAAGGAGGGTGGCTGATCCAAAGGAGTATAATGCATGTCCCACAAAAAGCGATGCGAACCGGCTTCTACAGAAAGCAATTGCTGCGGTCGAATCCAATACAATGGAATATTCACTGCGGGAATTTCATAAGGTTTATCATTGCTGCTGTAACGACGAACTAATTTTCCTTTCGCATCCATGATATCCAATGTTACCTCTTTTGCGTTTTCTTTCAGGTAATAATCAATGATGGCGCCATCGGGTGGATTTTGTCCTGCCGGTTCTTCCTGCGGAATAGGAGTGTCGGTATTTGTACTCCACCGAACACGATAAGCCGTTTGCGGTTTGTATAAGATCGCAGATTGCTTCATCAATTTATCCGAGATCTGCCGAAGCGATGTAATATTATCCAATATCCAGAATCCACGGCCGTGAGTGCCTACGACGATATCATCATTTTTTATCACCAGGTCTCGAATAGAAGATGCAGGCATGTTTAACCGAAGGCTCTGCCAATGCTCTCCATCATCAAATGAAGCATAAACCGCAGTTTCACTTCCGGCAAACAATAATCCTTTGCGTTGTGAGTCTTCACGAACCACATTGATGGGATCATCCGGTAAACCATTTACAATTTTGGTCCATGTTTTTCCTCCATCATGCGTTTTATAAATATACGGATGCATGTCATCACAACGAATGCGATTCACTGCAACATATGCAGTGTTCACATCAAAATGGCTTGCATCTATAATTGAAATTTTACTCCATGATGTGATATCAGTTGGAGTAACATTGTTCCATGTTTTACCTCCATCTTTTGTCAGTTGTATCAATCCATCATCTGTTCCGCACCAAATCGTGTTGATGTCTTTATAAGATGGCGCCACTGCGTAGATCACTCCACGGCGTTGCATCGTTTTCATTTCATCGGTTGTGTAAGTGCCAACGCTGGACGGAATATCATAATTAGTTCTTGTAAGATCGGGACTGATCACCTGCCAGTGATCGCCGCCATCTGTTGTTTTGAATAATACATTTCCTGCGAAGTATAATGTTTTATTATCTACCGGGGAAAATAAAAGCGGCTCCGTTCTTACATAACGATACTTACCGCCTCTGAGCACTTCGGGAGAAACATTTTGTGTTTGTCCCGTGAGCTTATTGTATTTCGTAACCTTATCACCATAAATGATATTCGGATTCAACGGATCAGCAGCTACATAACCATATTCTTCTGCACCTACGGGATGCCAGTCACGGAAGTTAATGGCGCCGTCATTACCACGGGAGGAAATTCCAACTGAACCGCTTTCCTGTTGACCGCTGTAAATATGATAGGGAAAATCATTGTCGGTATTCACATGATACACTTGCGCTGTTGGTTGATTATACCATGAAGAAAATGTTTCACCGTTATTTACAGTGATGATAGCGCCCTGGTCACCGGTTACTAAAAATATTTCCGGGTGCAATGGATTGATCCAGATATTTTGATAATCATCACCACCCGGTGCACCACGAATGCCGGTCCATGTTTTGCCACCATCTGATGATCGCCAGCAAACAATGCTGGTGCTGTAAACGATCTCTGCATTTTTTGGATCGACAGCAATTTCAGGAACATCACCACCTCCGATCCTTGCGGCTGGTCTTCCATCTTCAGTTACTTTGCGCCAGTTGTCACCGCCATCATCAGAACGATAAATTCCAACACCACTTCCGCCACCTTAGGTATTTGGTGCGGTGGTAGCAATAGCTGTATATAAAGTTTGAGGTGAAGATGCGGCAATAGCAATATGTGCCTGCACTAAATTTTCAGGTAAGCCTTTTGATAATTTTTTCCATGTTGTTCCACCATCGGTGGATTTAAAAATGCCGCCATGCGTACCGGCCCATGCTGCATTTTCCCATGGACCTTCACGGGCTTCCCATAATGTTGCATATACAGTGTTGGAATTGGAAGGATCAATAGCTACATCATCACCACCGGTATTTTCATCAATGAAAAAAACTTTTTCGAAATGTTTTCCTCCATCGAGCGAACGATAAATACCTCTTTCTTTATTGGGTCCGTAAGGATGACCGAGCACTGCCACAAAAATCCTGTTCGGATCTTTCGGATCAACAGCGATCTTGGGAATTTGTTGCCCATCTTCCAAACCCAAATGTGTCCATGTATTTCCTGCATCATCCGATCTGAAGACTCCTTTCCCAGTAGAAAGATCGGGGCGATGCAAACCTTCACCGCTTCCGGCATAAATGATATTTGGATCAGAAGGCGCCACTACAACGCAACCAATGGAGCCGGTAGATTCCTTATCAAAAACAGGGAACCATGTTCTTCCGTAATCAGTGGTTTTCCAAACGCCGCCATTGTTGACGCCGATGTAAAATACATTCGGTTGTTGTGCTACTCCGGCTGCTCCTTCCGTTCTTCCTCCGCGGAAAGGGCCGATATTTCTCCATTGCATACTGTTGAAAAAAGAAGGGTCAACAGTTTGTGCATGCACAATTGTGATAGTAAATAAGCTAACAAAAAAAGCGAGTGCTGTGGTATTGATTTTTTTCATAATAAAAAACTTATAGCCTAAGATAAGGAATCTTAATTTGCCATTAGCGGGCCGTTGTTTATTACAATGATTGTGCTACTCCAAACTGATAAAGGAAAATTTCAAATCAACCGGTGTTCATACGCATATTTCACCAGGCCGATCACAGAATTGGTGTTTGTTTTCCGGAAAATATTTTTGCGATGGGTTTCTACCGTTCGCTCACTGATGAATAGTGCTTCTGCAATTTGTTTGTTATTGTATTCTTTTTCTATGAGGCCAATGATCTCGATCTCCCGGCTCGTGAGGTGAGCTTCTTCTTTTTGTTTTTTGCGCTGGCTGGTCCTCTGCAATTCTTCAATTACTTCATCACTGAAATAAATGCCGCCGCCGGCAATTTTTTCCAATGCTTTGATCAATTCCTGCTTGCCGATATTTTTCAACACATAACCGGATATATCGGCATCGTTGATCATTTCATTTACCAGGTCGCCCTGCCCGCTCATGGATAAAGCCAATATTTTTACTGAAGGAAATCTTTCTTTTACCTGTTTTGCCAAAATATTACCGGCTAATCCGGGCATCATCACATCGGTCAATAAAATATCGACCTGCTGTTTTTCCATCTTTTGGATCACTTGAGTAGGGTCAGTGACGGCAAAAGCAAAACGGAATTTCTCATGGCCTTTCAGCAGGCTCATCAATCCATCAATGACGATCTGGTGGTCGTCCACCAGGGCAAGGGTGATCTTTGAATTCTTCATTATTCCGGCATGAAAATACTATAAAATAAGTATAGTTTTTTCGATACGAATAATTGGACGATGGATAAAAAGAAAGGGTTGGAACTTTTATTGTTTGAGATCTGTTAATGGAATAAATAAGCCAACCACAGTGCCACGACCGGGAGCCGAATCAAAATCAACAGTTCCTTTCAGGTATTCCACACGGGTGGTTATGTTTTTCAAACCGATGCCTTCTCTTTTTTCTTTATCATTTATATCGAAACCGCTGCCATTATCCTCAATGGTAGCGTGAATGCCTTCTTTATCCCTGGTTATGGAAATATCCAGTTCGGTAGCCCCGGAATGGCGGATCACATTGTTCACTGATTCCTGGATCACACGATATAAAACCGTTTCCACTCCCGAATCCAGTCTGTCTTCAAGTCTTTCAGTATATAGATGTACCTGTAGTTTCTTTTTATCTAACTTATCGATAAAGTCGGCAATGGCAGCAGCCAGATTCTTTTTCATCAGCACATTCGGCATCATGTTGTGCGATACCTGCCGCACTTCTTTACAGCTTTCATCTACCAATTGAATGATCTTATCAAGAGAATTTTTTTGTTCCTGATCCGAAAATTGCACCTCAGATTCCAGGGCTGATAAATTCATTTTGGCGGCGCTCATCATTTGCCCAACACCGTCATGCAGATCCTTGGCAATTCGTTGCCGTTCTTCTTCTTCGGCTTCAATAACTGCTTTGGCAGCATGCTCCTGTTGTTTCATTAATTCGGTTTTCAAATGAGTTTCCTGGCGAAGCCGGTAGCGTTTATACAATGAATAGATCAACAGCCCTGATAGCACAACCAGTATTACAATGCCTGCAAACAGAAAATTTTGTGTGCGGATGCGTACCTGTTGTTGTTCTATAGTTCTTTCTTTTTTTTCTGTTTCATATTTGGCCTGCATTTCAGCCAGAGCTTTTGGATTGGCATCTGCATACATGCTATCTTTCAATGCATCAAGTTTTTTATATACCTCAGCGGCTTTTTGAAAATCCTTTTCCGCTTCATAATTATCGGCAAGAGCTGTATAGATCATGGGAAGCTTGGCATCAATTTCATTTTCTTTGGCTATTTGTAATGCTTTTGTTGCAGTCGCAATACCGTCTTGTGTTTTTCCAATCTTTGCATACAGGCTGGATAATTCCGCCAGGTCGGAAACAATGTAAAAAGGATCCCCGATCTTTTCCCGTAGTGGCCGGGCTTGTAAAAAACTTTGTAACGCATCATCCAGTTTGCCCATTTTTTCCTGGGTTGTCCCAAGAATATAAAGGCCATTAGCTTCGGCGGCTACATCATTATTTTGACGTGCTTTTTCAATAGCAATGGTAGAATATTTATAGGCAGAATCAATTTTTGATAATGAGCCATAGCAGGAAGCAAGATTATTGTAAACGACCGCTGAATAAGTTTCAGGTAAATTTTTCTCCAGGATAAAATGGATCGCTTTCGTAAAATCAGCAATTGCCGGTTCAAACTGGTTCAGTTCCATTTTAACCCATCCGATATTTACATAAGCTTTAAGTTGTGTGATATAATCTTTGCATTTTTCAGCGTTTTCCAACGCAGCATAAAATAAATTCAATGCATCTTTTTTCTGATCCATTTTCATCTGGCACAGACCGGAAAAAGAATAAAATTGCGCTAATTGAGAAATCTGTGACGGATTGTTTTTAAGCTTATCAATATTTTTTTGTGCGATTAGTAGGGCGGAGTCAGGACTTCCTGTCGTATAATAATAACTGGCGACAAACATTTCTGCTTCCGGAAGCTGAATTGAATCATTTGATTTTTTTATAAGTTGTATAGTTTGAAGCGCATATTTAAGACAGGAATCCGTATTTGATACCCGGTATATATTGCATAATTGCAAAAGAAGATCGATCTTCTGTGCAGGATCTCTTTCAGAAAAAATATTTTTTTTCAGGTCGGTAGGATCTTGTTGAGCAAACAGCCTGGCTGCCAGGGAGAGAAAGATAATTATAGCAATACCCGTCTTTTTCATGGATGCGAAAGTTAAAAAGCCAGCACATCTTTCATGGAAAACAGTCCTTTCTTCCCTTTAATAAATTCAGCGGCCATGACTGCGCCGAGTGCAAAACCTTTGCGGCTATGAGCAGTATGGATGATCTCGATATCATCGACGGTCGAGGAATATTTTACGATATGTGTTCCCGGAGCCGGGTCAATGCGTTCACTGATGATCTCAAGATCCTCCACGTTATCGCTGTTCTCATTCACCCATCTTTTTTTTCTTTTGTTACTTTCTAAAATTTGTTCGGCCAGGGTAATAGCTGTCCCGCTCGGTGCATCTTTTTTCTGCGTGTGGTGAATTTCTTTGATGTTGATCTCATAGTCCGGATGCGGCGCCATCAGTGCGGCGAGTTTTTTATTTAGCTCAAAAAAAATATTGACGCCAATGCTGAAATTACTTGCATACAGGAAAGCGCCATTCTTGTCAGCCAGTAATTTTTTTATTTCATCCATTTTTTCCAGCCAGCCGGTGGAGCCGCATACCAAGGGCACTCCAAATGACAAAACTTTTTTTACATTTTCAAAAGCACTGTGCGGCCCGGTGAATTCAATGGCTGCATCTGCTTTGGAAAGATTCTCTGCAGTGAAATCGGCAAGATTATCGACATCGATTTTCAAAATAATCTCATGATTTCTT
The DNA here is from genome assembly GCA_035550155.1 of Chitinophagaceae bacterium. Lineage (GTDB taxonomy): Bacteria > Bacteroidota > Bacteroidia > Chitinophagales > Chitinophagaceae > UTBCD1. Next base: position 7,845 of record DASZPW010000452.1, read on the forward strand.
TGTAAAGCAATTTCTTCAATTGTTTTACCCATTTTGCCATAACCGATCAAAGCAATTTTCATGTTTATAAATATGTTTTGATTGATGAAGCCAAAGTTAACTGATAACAATAAACAGAAGCGCTGAAAGGAAAGATATTACCGGATATTCAGTACAAGACTTAATCCATTAGTGCCTGCCATTTCGCTATGGCCCGGTTTGATCTGCAGGCTGAGATCAGGACTTACATCAAAACTTTTTAAATGAGCATCCACTGTTGCATCCACTACATTCAATCCCCAGAATAATAAGAAGACCAGAGCCGAATAATCAATATCCCGCCGGAACTGGTCCCGGTAAAAGCGCAAAGATTCTAAACTCAATGGTACCAGGTTGCTTCTTATTTTGAAATAATCGGTTGAATCCCGATAAGGTCCGGGCCTTGGGTTTAAAGGATCATAAGGTGGTAGAGATGCTTTGTATTTGGCTTGGTAGGCAAAACGGGTGGCTTTATAATTTTTCAAATTATATAAAAAAATACCTGCGGTGACGCCCAATGCGCCGTACACAATCGGTACTTTCCAGTATTTTTTATTGTAGATCTGTCCCCAGCCGGGAATGATGGCAGAACGGATGGCAGCAACACGGGGTTTATAAATTTTTTTTGCGGTGGAATCCCTGGTTGTTTTTTTTACAACAGTTGAATCGTTGGGTGAAACTGTAGTTGCTTGTTGCGCAAAACAGTTCACAGAAAAAAAGGAAGCGATCAGCAATAAATAGAGAAAAGCGATTTTCATTTTATTCGGCAGATATATCCATTTGCCCGAGTATCTTATTCAATTCTTCCGGCGAGTAATATTCAATGATGATCTGTCCTGCGCCATTCCTGCTATGTCTTAGTTTTACCCGGGTACTGAAATGGGATGCTAATTTATCTTCAATTTTTCGGAATGCAGTTGGTAACTGGCTTTTTGAAGATTTTTTAACAGCGCCATGTTGTTTATACAGGTTGCGGACTAGCGCTTCTGTTTGTCTTACAGAAAGGCCTTTGTTTTTTATTTCATTATAGATGAATAGTTGTTTATCTACAGTATCCACATTGATCAATGCCCGTGCATGGCCCATACTCAATTCGCCGCTGCGAACAGCCACCTGGATATCGGGAGGCAATTTTAATAAGCGAATGAAATTGGAAACCGTGCTCCTGTCTTTTCCCATTCTTTCAGCCACCTGTTCCTGCGAATAATTTAATTCATCCATCATCCGTTTGTAGCTTAGAGAAATTTCCATGGCATTCAGGTCTTCCCGTTGCAGGTTTTCCAGCAATGCCAATTCCAGCAACTGATCATCGTTTGCCTGCCTGATATATGCAGGAATATCTTTTAAGCCAGCCATTTTTGCGGCACGCCAACGCCGTTCGCCTGCGATCAACCGATATTTTCCCGAAGGAAGTTTAGAAACAGTAACAGGTTGCACTACATCATGCAGTTTAATAGATGCAGCCAATTCCTGCAATGCATGTTCATCAAAATCATGCCGGGGCTGACGGGGGTTGGTTTCAATATCTTCAATTGGAATACGGTTAGTGTTGGTGGCATTTTCAACAACAGCTGTTTTTAAAGCGCCGCTGCTGGTCTTCAGATCAGCATCGATACTTTGTAAAAGGGAGCGGATCCCTTTTCCAAGCGCTTCTTTATTTTGTTTCGGATTGATCATAATATAGGTTCGTACTTTGAGTGATGAGTTACGGGAAAAATACATCAATGATTTAGCTTACTCATAAAACTCATCAGCAATTTTTGTTCTTTATCAATATTTTTAAAAATTCGGCATATGGAAAAGATTTAACCCGAAGCTTAAAATCCGTAGCTCAAAGCTGTAGTATTCTCTCTTCCTGTTTGATCTTGGTGAGATCATTTTTCTGAAGTATTTCTTTGGCAAGGTTCAGGTAATTCATAGAACCTTTACTGTTGCCATCGTATAAGATGACCGGTTTGCCTACACTGGGCGCTTCAGCCAGCCGGGCATTACGATGAATGATAGTGCTGAATACCATTTCATCGAAATGCCTTCTCACTTCACTCACTACCTGGTTGCACAGGCGAAGTCTTCCATCGTACATGGTCATTAATATTCCTTCTATGACCAATGAAGTATTAAGGCGGCTTTGAACAATTTTGATAGTATTCAACAATTTTCCCAATCCTTCCAAAGCAAAAAATTCACATTGAACCGGAACGATCACCGAATCGGCGGCAGTGAGTGCATTTACCGTGATCAATCCCAATGAAGGAGAGCAATCGATGATGATGAAATCATATTCATCTTTTATCTCGTGTAAAACATTTTTAAGCATCATTTCCCGGCTCGGATAATTGATCATTTCAATTTCAGCGCCGACCAGGTCAATATGTGAAGGAATGAGATCAAGGTTTGGTATCTCACTTTTCAGGATCACATCTTTTGCTTTCGCTCCATTCACCATGCAGTCATATAAGCTATGCGTAATATTGTGCAGATCGAAACCCACGCCGGTGGTACTGTTTGCCTGCGGGTCCGCATCCACCAGCAATGTTTTAAACTCCAGTACGGCAAAACTTGCTGCCAGGTTGATGGCCGTGGTGGTTTTTCCCACCCCTCCTTTTTGATTCGCTACTCCTATTATTCTTCCCATTCGTTTGAAGTTATGATAACGTTATTGATTTTCCAATTTCCACTAAATGCAACCGGCGACCGGCATCGGCAAATGCTTTTTTCGCTTTTTCATGATCAATTTTGATGAACCCGAAAGTATCATAATGCACTCCGACGATCTGCCGGCAATCGATCATTTCAGCGGCACGCAATGCATCAGTATAGTCCATGGTAAAATTGTCACCTATCGGCAAGACCGCAAAATTTAGTTTTGCCCATTTTGGTATCAATTGCATATCCAACGTCAGCGCTGTGTCGCCGCTATAATAAAAATTTCCGTCCTTGCTGTAAACAACAAAACCTAACGGGTTTCCGCCATAACTGCCGTCGGGCAGACCACTGCTGTGCTGCGCCACTACGCATTTTACAATGAAATCTCCAAAATCCCATTTACCTCCTGTATTCATGGGATGTGTATTGCTGACGCCATGT
>DASZPW010000453.1:0-8078 GCA_035550155.1 Chitinophagaceae bacterium
CACAGACATCATGTTGATTTTGTCCCGCCCAGATCCAAATCTGTTCATCAGAATGATTCTGCAAACTATTTTTGATCTCTTTTACTGTTTCTCTATCATCAAATTGAGTGATCGGATCATTTTCATATGGCGAGCCTTGCAACAGTTCTGTCCACCAGGAAAGTCGTTCCTGCCAGCCTTCTTCCGTCTCTAGGTTTTTTAAAGGCCCTACTGCAAAATCATCCCTGATCTGGATAACTCTACCCTCCAAAGTATTATCCATCGCAATGAGTTCCTTTATCAAATCTATTTCCGAAGCGTTAAAAACAATATGTATCATCAATTTTTATTTTACGGATTCACAGATTGAATACAATAATAAACACAAGTCGTAAAAAAATTTCTAACAAAAGGAATTGCTTTTATAATTGCTGATTGCCTTCTTGGCTTCCAGCCAAATTTCCATTTGTAGATAGGGTTCAAAAAATAATGGTGTTTATTCAAAACCCGGTATCCTTCTTTTTTACAGATCTTTTCAAATCGCTCAATACTGATCCCAGTATCTCTCACTTCCATCAAGGCATCAACAGGTTCTTTTTTCTTTTTTAATAACCAACGATACATTCCTCTTGGCAATAAATGTATGTATGGCAATTTTCCCAACTTACTATGGCACATCTGCTGATGACCGCCAAAAGGCATATACCAGGGCGGAAAACCAAAAAAAATAATTCCATTGGGAGTCAAAAATTTTTTCATCCACCCGATCAGTTTTGGCTGGTCATGTATATGCTCAATCACATCCTTCAGCACGATAATATCAAACAAACCATCAAGATCCTTTACGCTATCAACTTTGTAAATATCTTTTGTAACGAACCGTATTTTGCCGGAGGCCACTTCATCCGGCATAAAACGTTTTGCATTTTCTATTCTTGGTTCATCAAACTCTACCCCCACTCCTGTGCAACCTCTATTGATAAATGCTTTTAATACGCCGCCTTCGCCACAACCAATTTCCAACACTCTCATTCCCGGATCGATCTTGAATTTTTCTTCTATAAAAGGAATGACATATTCTTCAGCATTCAGCACCTGTATCTCAAAATATCTTTTTCTGTCCTTGTGAAAATCAAACACTTTTCAATTTTAAATTTTGAATTTTTAATTCTCCACCGGAGCATCCATTTCCACCCGCAAATTCTCAATAATAAATTCCTGCCGCTCAGGTGTGTTCTTTCCCATATAATAATCGAGTAGTTGCTGAATATGGTCACCTTGTTCCAGCCGCATCAGTTGCTTTCTCATTCCGTGTCCGATAAATTGCGCAAATTCATCGGGGCTTATCTCTCCTAATCCTTTGAACCGGGTGATCTCAGGTTTACCGCCCAGTTTTTTTATTGCTGATGCTTTTTCATTTTCATCATAACAATAAATTGTTTCCTGTTTATTTCGCACCCGGAACAATGGCGTATCCAACACATACACTTTTTCATGTTTTACCAGATCTGGAAAAAATTGTAAAAAGAATGTCATTAACAGCAGTCGAATATGCATTCCATCTACATCCGCATCAGTTGCAATTACAATATTATTATAACGCAAGCCTTCCAGTCCTTCTTCAATATTCAATGCATGCTGCAGCAAATTGAACTCTTCATTTTCGTATACGACCTTTTTGGTAAGGCCAAAACAATTCAAGGGTTTTCCTCTCAAACTAAAAACCGCTTGTGTTTCCACATTCCTTGCTTTGGTTATGGAACCGCTGGCACTGTCACCTTCTGTAATGAAAATAGTGCTTTCTTTTTGCAATGCGATGAAAGCTTCCCGGTTCTTTGAAGGTGCTTCATCGTTCAAATGAACTCTGCAATCTCTCAACTTCCGATTATGCAGATTTGCTTTCTTAGCTCTTTCATTCGCTAATTTTTTAATGCCGGATAATTCTTTACGCTCTCTCTCACTTTGTTCAATCCTTTTTTTCAGTTCTTCTGCTACTGCTGAATTACGATGTAAAAAATTATCCAGTTCCTTCGCCAGGAAGTCTCCGACAAATTGCCGCATGCTTGGCCCATCTGTATCCACATTTACCGACCCCAGTTTTGTTTTTGTTTGCGATTCGAAAACCGGTTCGACAACTTTTACAGAAATAGCAGCAACAATACCTGTCCTGATATCAGCGGCATCATAATCTTTTTTATAAAAATCCCGTATCGTTTTTACATACGCTTCCCTGAAAGCTTGTTGATGCGTTCCGCCCTGTGTAGTATGCTGGCCATTTACAAAACTGTAAATATCTTCTCCATAATCATTATTGTGTGTTATGGCCACTTCAATGTCGTTTCCTTTCAAATGAATGATAGGATATCGGATCTCATCAGCGTTCGTTTTTCGTTCCAACAGGTCTAATAATCCATTCCGGCTGATATAACTCGTTCCATTTAATACGATCTTTAATCCGGCATTCAGAAAACAATAATTCCAAACCTGGTTCTCGATAAACTCATTGTGAAATTTGAAATTCTTAAACATGGAATCATCAGGAATAAAAGTCACCATCGTACCATCAGATTCTTTAGTTTTTTCAAGCTTATATTCTTTTATCAATAATCCTTTTTCAAATTCTGCTGTTTTTTCTTTCCCTTCACGAAAAGCTGTAACCTTGAAATAATTGCTCAAAGCATTCACGGCTTTTGTACCCACACCATTCAATCCAACTGATTTTTGAAAAACTTTGCTGTCAAATTTTGCGCCGGTGTTCACTTTGCTCACAGCATCCACCACTTTTCCCAATGGAATACCACGCCCATAGTCTCTTATTGTTACCTGCTTTCCCTCAATAGTGATCTCGACAGTTTTTCCATAACCCATCGCAAATTCATCAATGCAGTTATCGACCACTTCTTTCAGTAAGACATAAATGCCATCATCGGGGGAAGATCCGTCACCTAACTTCCCGATATACATGCCGGGACGCAGGCGGATATGTTCTTTCCAATCGAGGGATTTGATACTCTCTTCAGTATAATCAAAGAGATTGGTTTCTTTTTCTTTTGCCATGGTGATAGGTACGTTCTTAAATTTCTAAAAACACTGTTTTTCCGTTGGTTATCGGTTGCAGCAAATTCTTGATTTGCCATGCGGGCAAATATACCAAATCAACCTTTGCCAACAAGATTTGGAGTTATTAACCGGTGTGGAAAATTAACTATGTTTTTTTGCGAAGTTGCGCTTTACATTTCTACTGTGATCACGGCATTGCTGCCACCTAATTTTTCCAAATTGGATTTAATGGCAGCTACCATCGGGTCAGGCCCGCAGATGTAAAAATTCTGATTGAAGTTTTTGATCTTCTGCCTCAGGTATTCTTCATCAATGATGTGATGATCGTAACCCGGAACTGCTTCCTGTGTTAGTGTGTTGATAAAATTTTTTCCAAGCATACTTGAAAATTCGTCATGAAGAATGATGTCATTGCGGGTTTTATTGGAAAATAACAGCACATTATTACCGATCTTGTTTTCTTTATTCAATTGGCGAAGAATTGCAATGAATGGAGTCACGCCTGCTCCACCGGCAATAAAAACACCCTCTCCTTTATATTGAATGGCGCCCCACACATCATGAATGATCAATTCATCACCGGCCTTTAATTGTCCCAATTGATTGGTCACACCATTGTGTTCCGGGTAAATTTTAATGGTAAACTCCAGGTGATCCCAGTCATTTAATGCGGTAAATGTGAAGGGCCGCTTTTCATTTTTCCATTCCGGTTTATTGATTGCTACGTCTGTCGCTTGCCCCGGAATAAAAGTGTAATCTGCAGGTTTCTGAAGTTTGAAGCGTTTTACATCATGTGTAACCGGTTCCACAGAAAGTATTTTGACAATATGCTGTTCCATAAATTACTTTTAAATTAAAATTCCGAAAAAATCAGCTTCCTGAATGTCATTATTCTGACAAAAAAATTATTTGTAATTTCAAAATCACAATACACACCAAAAATCACTTACATGAGAAAGCATCTTTTCTTTTCCTTTTTAGTCACTACTGTATTTCTATCCTGTAAAGCACAGCAAAATCCGCTGGATAGTTTAAGACGAGTAAAAGACAGCACACTTCGTGCCGCCATTCATGCGGATTCAATGAAAATTGAAAGTCAGTTTGCTGACCAGGAAAAGATGCTGCAATTGGAAAGCAAACTGCAATACCCGCTTATCAAAGCCGGAGAATTTAGCGGAATAGTCCCGGTAACTGCTCCCGATGAAATACCTGATCCTAACCAGGATTATAAATTACTATTTGAACTTACTTACAATAACCCTGATTCGCTTTCTAAAGAAGTAAGTGCCGGTTTGGCTGAAATAGTAAGAATCATTAACCTGCATATTGCATCAGGAATTCCGGTAAAAAGAATTAGGCCCGTTATCGTTGTACATGGAATGTCATTGAATGCGATCAGTAATAATGAAACGTACCAGGAAAAATTCAAAACAGACAATCCGAACATAACAGTGATTCATGATCTGATCCAAAAAGCCGGGGCGAGGTTCATAGCCTGTGGGCAGGCAATGGCATTTTTGGGGTTCACCAAAGGGAACTTATTACCCGAAGTAAAAATTTCTTTAACGGCACAAACCGTTTTATCCAATTATCAATTGAAAGGTTATATACATTACAATATCAGTGAAGTTAAATGATCAATCAGATTTTGTTATTGTAACCTGTTGTTCAGAAAAGCAATTGTATGTACCCATGCTTCTTTAGATGCGAGCGGATGATAACTGCTTCTTTCATCACAATGAAATCCATGGTCAGCATAAGATATTACCACGTTTGTGTACTCTTTGCCTGCTTGTTTCATAGCGTTGATCACAGTGTTAATTGCATCTTCGGTGATATGCTTATCTAATCCTCCCCAAAAAAATAACTGCGGGCCATGCAATTTTTCTGCTAAATGAGAAATTGTCTCTGTTCTACCACCATAAAAGGAAACAGAAGCAGCCATTGGCAAAATTGTATTTGCATAAAAAGCAACACGTCCTCCCATGCAAAAGCCGATGCTTCCGATCTTAGTTGAATTAATAAATGATTGATTCCTCAGCCAATCATAACAGGCATTCAAATCGGAATTCAATCCATCATAAGTCACAGCTTGAAAATGTGGAGCTACTGAAGCAAAATCGGTGTATGCAATTTCTATTCTTTTAGCAGTACGATGAAAAAGATCAGGAGCGATCACAACATAACCTTCTTTGCATAAACGCTCTGCTACATTCCGGATGTGGTGATTCACTCCAAAAGCTTCCTGCAGCAAGATAAGCGCAGGAAGATTACCCGCTTGCGACGGAAATGCCACATATGCATCCATTGAAGTTCCGTCGGAGCAGTTCAGTGTAATAAAATCGTGGTTGATCATTTTAATAAATTTAATTTTTAAAAAATCAGGAATGTCCAAGTACCGGATGTGGTTGATATAATTCTTCCAGTTGTTTTAATTCTTCCTGCGAAAGCTTCACTGATAACGCAGCTACTGCATCTTCGAGATGTCCGGGTTTGCTTGCGCCAATGATCGGTGAGGTGATAAATTTTTTATTCAGTATCCATGCCAACGCCAATTGAGCTTCGGGCAATCCTTTTTTAGCTGCAACTTCTGAAAGACGCTTTACAATTTCAAAATCATTTTCAGAAGTATATAATTTTTTTCCGTATTCATCGGTCTTCGCTCTTAGGGTTTCGTTGCGTTCTTTAGATCTTTTTCCCGTCAATAATCCCCTGGCTAAAGGCGACCATGGAATAATAGCGATCTTTTGATCCTCACAGAGCGGGAACATTTCCCGTTCTTCTTCACGATACAATAAATTGTAATGGGGCTGCATGGAAACAAATCGTACCCAACCGTTAATATCTGATGTATATAATGCTTTTGCAAATTGCCAGCTATACATCGAGGAAGCACCTATATAAAGCGCTTTACCGGCTTTCACTACATCATTCAACGCTTCCAGAGTTTCTTCGATCGGCGTATTATAATCCCAGCGATGGATCTGGTACAGATCAACATAATCAGTTTTCAACCGCTTCAGACTTGCATCTATGGATTGCATGATATGTTTCCTTGAAAGCCCACCGTCATTCGGGTCCTTGCTCATCTGGTTAAAAACCTTAGTTGCGATCACAACTTCTTCCCTGCGGGCAAAATCTTTCAACGCTTTTCCGATAACTTCTTCACTGGCGCCGTAAGAATAAATATCAGCCGTGTCAAAAAAATTAATTCCAAGATCTAGTGCTTTTTTAATAAAAGGACGGCTTTCTTCTTCGTTTAAAGCCCAGGGCCATCGTTCATTGGGTTTGCCATAAGTCATGGTACCAAGACATAACCTGGATACTTTCATGCCGGTATTACCAAATCGAACATAATTCATAATATATTTTTTACGTGAGTGATATAAACTGTCTGCAATTTTAAAATTAGCAAATATTAAAAAAAGTAAAACGAATTAAAGGTATAGAAATAAATTATTAAATGAATAAATATTCATTTAAATTTGTAACATGAAGCCGAAAGACGAAAAGAAGATCCGACAGATCTTTTCAGCTACATTAAAACTGGTACATGAAAATGGCCTGGCTGGTATCACTATGGGTGAGATCGCCCGGGCTGCCAGGATCGCTACGGGTACTTTATATATTTATTTTAAAAATAAAAATGATCTCATCAATGCATTGTTCACCGATTGCAGGAAGAATGCCGTCAATATTTATTTTAAGAATTATAACGAATCTGATCCATTTAAAAAAGGGTTCCGGGTGATCTGGCTGAATTTGCTGAAATTCCGGATGGAACATTTTGAGCAAGCTGTGTTTGTAGATCAGTGTCACCATTCCCCCTTTATCACCGAGACCACCAAGGAGATCACAAGAAAAATGATACAGCCTTTGTACAAACTCGTTGAGCGGGGAAAAAAAGAAGGCCTTTTAAAAGATTGGGACAATACACTGTTGCTGACATTCATGGTGGGTGGCATCAACGAATTTATCAAATACAGCAAGTACAGCGGCAAAAAGATCAGCGGACCGCAGATCGAACAGATGTTTCAATTGTGCTGGGATGCATTGAAAGTGTAATTTTTTTAATTCATAAATGAATATTTATTCATTATAATGATTGAATGAATGGCGAAACTCACAGGAGATAAGATCATCGTCATATTTACTGTAGTCTCGGCAGCACTTTTACAGCTGATCGATACTTCCATCGTAAATGTTTCACTGACGCAGATGATGGGTAATCTCGGCGCTACATTTGAAGAGATCGGGTGGGTTATTACGGGTTACGCAGTTTCAAATGTGATCATGATCACTCTTTCGGGCTGGATGAGTGCCCGGTTTGGAAGAAAATATTATTTCGCCGGTTCCATTATTTTATTCACCGTGGCTTCTGTTTTTTGCGGAACGGCTACCAGTGTCTGGGAATTGGTAGTATTCCGGATCATCCAGGGTATTGGCGGCGGCGGATTACTCTCCACAGCACAGGCAATATTGGTCGAAACTTTTCCAAAAGAAGAACTGGGACTTGCCACAGCGATCTATGGCGTTGGTGTCATTGTTGGTCCGGCTATCGGCCCCACATTAGGTGGTTTTATCACGGATAATTATTCCTGGCAATGGATATTTTTCATCAATGTTCCTTTTGGAATACTTGCTACCATATTGACCATGGCCTATGTGAAAGAACCAAAAGTAAAAGCTTTTGCGCCAAAAATGGATTGGCTGGCGCTGGCGCTGCTGATCGCTGCCATTGGTTCTTTGCAGGTAGTGTTGGAAAAGGGACAAAGCGAAGATTGGTTTGAAACACGATACATAACAATTCTGGCAGTCGTAGCGACCATTACCGGAATATTATTTGTCGTTCGTGAATTGATCCGAAAAGACCCGATCGTTAATCTCAGATTATTCCGTAATCGTCCATTTACTACGGGCACTTTATTCAATTTTGTATTGGGTTTCGGCCTCTACGGAACAACTTTGGTGATCCCGATCTTCTGTCAAAATTTATTGGGCTTTGATGCCATGCAAACCGGTTTGATCTTACTGCCCGG
>DASZPW010000454.1:0-3776 GCA_035550155.1 Chitinophagaceae bacterium
ACGTTGTGTTTGATCTGTTCTTCCCGCAGCAATACCATATTTCGGATCCATGATATCTGGATGAGTATAATGCCAACCAATGAAAGGCTGATCAAAATTGTGATAATCGTAAAAATTTTTTTCAATACTGCTACTTGTTGCTGCTCAAGATAATTGATTTTATGAATCCCGGCTATTCCGGCAAAAATACTGCGTGTGCTTCTCTCCCGCCACTCCCGTAGAAAAACAGATGGTATTTTAACGTGGCTTTTAGAACAAGCTGGGAATTTGCAGCGAATTTGATCTGAACATTGCCTTAATCCAATACCGTGGTAATTAAAATAATTATTTTGTAAAACAAGTTTTCATGCTAACTTGAATTATGATCGACCTTGCATCCGGAATATTATTGATCGCTGATCCGTTTCTGAAAGACCCCAATTTTTTGAGGACCGTTGTATTCGTATGCGAGCATAAAGATGAAGGCAGTTTTGGTTTTGTTCTGAATCGCAAATATGAAAATACGCTGGATGAACTTTTACCAGACCTGGAAGGATATAAAGTGCCGGTATATTACGGTGGCCCTGTACAAATGGATACTATTCATTTTCTGCATCAATACCCGAATGAAATTCCCGGCGCCATGGAAGTGATCAAAGGCGTACACTGGGGCGGTGATTTTACAACAGTAATTGAAATGATCAAAAACGGTCAATTGGATTATAACAGGATCCGTTTTTATATCGGGTACTCCGGATGGAGCGACGGACAATTACAAAGTGAAATGGACGAAAAGACATGGCTTACAGCAAAAGCCACACGCAAAATCATTTTTCATCCCGACCATAATCAAATCTGGAAAGATTCACTAAAGCAATTAGGCGGCGATTACGAGATCATGATCAATTTTCCCATTGATCCGCAATTGAATTAAATTGCAATTCTCAAACCATACTTGAATGAAAAGAATAGTATACAGTTCTCTTTTAGGAATAACAATATTTCTATCTTCCTGCGAAACGTTAAAAAAAGTTGCATCCCTGATTACTCCATCGGAGTTTGAAATGGCTACCGGCCTCAAAGATGCCTTAACGCAGGGACTGTTCAGAAGTTTTGATGCCTTTTCTGATCCCAATGGGAATCCTTTGGTTCGTTTTGTTTTTCCCGGTGATGCGGCAAAAATTGAAAAAACCTTGAGGGATCTTGGCCTGGATAAAATGGTAGACAACGTTACTGCAAAATATACTCATGCCATGTCATCAGCTGTTACTGCAGCAAAACCTATTTTTATAAACTCAGTGAAAAGCATGAGTATAAAAGATGCAGCGAAAATTTTAATTACTGATAATCCTCATGCTGCCACTGAATATTTTAAAACCAGCATGAGCCCTGACCTAATGGTAGCATTTCGCCCGATCGTTGACAGCACTGTAAAAACCGAAGGCGCTGCCACCGAATGGACAAATATTGTGAACGTGTACAATAAAATCCCCTTCATCAGCAAACCACTTGAAAGTAATTTGACTGATTTTATTTCTGCAAGAGTTATTGATGGCATGTTTGTAATAGTAGGCAATGAAGAAGAGAATGTCCGGACCAAATATGAATTTCGTAAAACGGATATGATGAAAAAAGTATTTGGTTATGCAGAAGAAGAACTCAAAAGAAGAGCATCACAACAATCAAAATAAAAATAGTCTTATTACAAACAGATAAATATGTTGGGGAAAAAATTACTTGTTTCCACTTATATTTTATTCTTTCAAGTTAAGTCATTTTTTTTTGAAAAAGATTTGCTACCTTCCATCAACATTAAACCAATTTAACATGAGAAAATTATCCCCCCCCCGACATTTTTTGTCAATCCAATTGTGTATTTGTTCTTAATATTTTCTGTTTTGCTCAGTTTTAATTCCTGTAAAAAGGAAGAAAAGAAATCTAATGTCGCAATACAGGAAGAATCTGCCACAAAAGTTAAACCTAATGTTATACTATGTGGTGACGGGTATCACTGGGATTATACCCTACATGAATGTGTACCAAATTGTCCATCCGGATATATTTATTGCCCTGAAATAGGAGATTGTGTACCATCTAATCCAGGCTGTGGCGGAGGAGGGACTTTATCTGATGTAAGCAAATTTGAAAATTCCTCCGATTTTCAGTCTTTTTCTAATTCAAATCCAACCATAATGTCGAAGATAGGTGATAATACTCAAGTCATAACAGAATATAATCAACTATTAGGCGATAGCATAAAATCCATTCATTTGCCAGTATATGAATCAAATGGTAGTATGTCTGGAGTTGTAATTGGTGTCCCTGTGACAGTAGATAGTGTAACAAGCTACTTAATATTCTATCAAAATAATGAATCTCTTTTTACAAACAGTTCAGGTTATATATATGGTACAGTTGGGATTGATTTATACAATTCAACTGTATCCTATACAGTTCAATCTGACTCAACTTGTGAAATAGTTAGTGATACACTTGTTTCTGGCCCACAATGGATTAATAACTATAGTTGCCAGGGATGTAGAACAGTATAGCCTACAGGAACTTGTATAGATAATGTTATGGACGAGTTTTGGAATAGGTGCCATGGCTTTTGTCGATTTTGGTGCAGGCTTAATGATGCTCTTATTTTAGGTGCTTGCACCGGTGGGCAATATATTGGAGCAGCAGTTTGGTGTGCACTTCATAACAACAATTATGCGGCCTATTGAACCTGTACATACAGATGTCTTTATGGATGTACCTGATCTGACAAATCGAGTTATAGAAGTCAAACACTTATATAAACTGCATTGGAAAAAATACAGGCTAAAGGATATAAATTTTTCTCTGTTTGCGGGTGAATGTTTAGGGATCCTTGGACCAAATGGAGCCGGTAAAACCACTTTATTGAAAATTATTTGTAAATTAATAAGGCCAAGTTCCGGTGAAGTAAATTTCAATAAAATTTCCCCTAAGGAGATAGCAACTATTTTTGATGATCAATATTTTCTGAACCATCTTTCAGGAAAAGAAAATATACAAATATTTATGAAAATGATTTATGGAAGTTTTGATGGGGTAAAAGAATTAAAAAAATATGGCTTGGATTACTTTGGCGACAAGAAATATAAATTCTTTTCATCCGGTATGAAAAGAAGGCTGGACATAGCATCGATATTTTTAAATAAAAACAAATTATTATTCCTTCTTGACGAGCCAACAAACACTCTTGATATCGAAAGCATATTTGCTTTTAACAATCAGGTAAACCTTTTAAAAGAACAGGGAAAATCCTTTATTGTCGCCAGTCATAATGCAGAAGAATTAGAGAAAATTTGCGATCAATTTCTATTTATTGATAAGGGGATTATACTTTGTGGGCTAACGAAAAAAGAAGTTTTTATGAAATTTAATTCTCTTGAAACCGCATACCGTTCCCTACTTAAGATAAAGTAAGTTTCAATGAAATATTCAGTCCTGCCTTTTACATTTAGAATAATAAAAATAGAGCTGATTAAATATATCAGAGTACTTACCATCACGATTATATGCTTTGCCTTTATTCAATCTTTCCTATTATCAGTTTTGGAGGCAAAAGATTTTCTGAAATTTGGGAATGTAGATCTTGTTTTCTTTAAGGTGGTTAACTATCATTTCACTGCTATAATCCTTACAGCAATTCCATTGACGCTTATTCTAACAATCTCGAATGAATTTTCTTCCGGTTATACATTAAAACTTATTAGCAATGGGCTTTCCAGGGTTTCTTATGCGGTTTCAAAATATTTATTGGCAGG
>DASZPW010000455.1:0-12405 GCA_035550155.1 Chitinophagaceae bacterium
GCTGCCTGCCACTTATTCATTCCTCCTTCCAGCTTTTTATAAATATTTTCTGTGACAACTATTCCATCATCTACGACAAGTCCTGTTGCTAACACAATTGCAAGAAGTGACAAAATATTGATGGTAAAACCAACCAGGTACATGATAAAGAAAGCTCCGATAAGACAAACCGGGATATCTATTAAAGGCCGTAATGCAATCAGCCAATCACGGAAAAACAGATAAATGATAAATATCACCAGGACGAGAGCGATCAGCAACGTTTCTTCTACTTCTGAAATGGATCTTTTGATATACGTGGTTTGATCAAGAGTAACATTGAGCTTTATGTCATCCGGTACTTCTCTTTTGAGTTCATTAAGCCGCTTGTAGAATTCATCTGAAATGGATACATAATTAGCGCCGGGTTGTGGTATGATAGCAAGGGCAATCATAGGAGTGCCACTTTCTTTCAGACCTGTTTCTTCGTTTTCGGGTCCCAGCACCACATCAGCTACATCTTTTAACCGGATATCACTTCCGTTTTCACTTTTCACAATGATATTTCCAAATTCCTGTTCCGTACTCAATCTTCCAAAAGTGCGGACCACCAGTTCCGTTTCATTTCCATATATCTTTCCGCTCGGTAATTCCACATTCTGTTTGAGCAATGCGTCTTGCACCTCGGATGGGGTCAGGTTATATGCTGTCAATCTTTTCGGATCGAACCAGATCCGCATGGCATAGTCTTTCTCTCCCCATATCTGGATACCACTGACGCCCTGAATAGTTTGAAAACGTTCTACCAGCACATTATTAGCATACTCTGTTATTTCCAGTTGGTTCCTTGTGTTGCTTTGCACTGTCATGGAAAGTATCGGGCTGGCGCTGGCATCTGCTTTGGATATCACAGGTGGAGCATCCAGGTCGGCTGGTAAGGAACGGGCGGCAGATGAAACTTTATCCCGAACATCATTAGCAGCTGCTTCCAGATCAACTCCCAATTCAAATTCTACATTAATATTACTGCGACCCTGGCTGCTGGATGAAGTAATGTTTTTTACACCGGCAATTCCATTGATTGCCTTTTCAAGCGGTTCAGTGATCTGCGTTTCTACGATATCCGGATTTGCACCACCATAGGAAGTGCTAACGCTGATATTCGGCGGATCAATAGCAGGGTAATCTCTTACACCGAGAAATTTGAAACCGGTAATACCAAATACCACAATAATGATATTCATCACTGTGGCTAACACCGGCCTTCGCAAACTTAATTCAGAGATATTCATAATCCGCTAAAGCGTTTTCAAAAATTAATTTCTTTTTATTGCGTTTTTGCTTTTCCTGATTTATTGGAAGTTTCTAAAGAATCATTGATAATAGTTCCCAATAATACTTTTGCATCCGGTTTTAAACTTAATAAACCGGTTATAAGAACAGTATCTCCGGCTTTGATGCCATCAACAACTTCTACATTCGTAGAATCACGGATACCAGTGATTACATCCACATATTTTGCAATGCCGTTCTGATACAGGAATATTTTTTTACCTCTCGCTTCGGGGATAATAGCCTGAGAAGGCACTACAAGCGCATTTGGATTTGGCTGAAAATCCAGGCTCACTTTTGCAAATTTTCCCGGAATAAGATCTGTATGGTTGCCTTGTACTGCTGCACGCACCTGCAACGAGCGGGTTGTTTCGGTGACATTTGGCTGAGTCGCTATAACTTTTGCTGAGTAACTTTTATCACTTCCTTCCACCTTAAAATTTAACGGCTGCCCGAACTTGATCTGAGGAGAATATTTTTCCGGTACCGTGAAATCGATTTTCATCTGGTCAAGCTGAGTAATATTGGTCAGCGTTTCCGATGGACTCACAAAAGCGCCGGAACTCACCATTTTCAGACCGAGCTTTCCATTGAATGGAGCTCTTATTTCTGTCTTGGTAATACTTGCTTTTGTAATTTCTATATCAGCTTTAATGTTGTTCACATTTAACAGGCTTGCATCATAATCCTGTTGGCTGATGCCCTGTATTTTTAATAATTGTGCGGATCGTTGTTCATTTTGTTCAGCAATTTGCAATTGCACCTGGAGCTTATTCAGATTAGCTTGCAGATCGCCATCGTATAATTTTGCAAGTAGTGTCCCTTTGGTGACATATTTCCCTTCATTAATGTTCAAATAAGTGATGCGCCCTGATATCTCAGGATGAATATCTGTGGCTTCATTGGCAACCAACGATCCGGGGATTTCAATTTTTTCCGTCAGCGTCACTTTCTTAACCAGGAATGCATCGGCACGAACGGACATTTGCCTGTTGGCATTAGTTTGTTTCGCATCGCCTTGTTTTTTTTCTTTGCTATCACTACAACCGGTAGCCAGGCCAAAGAATACAACTATTGCAAGAGAACAAATAAAAAGTTTTTTCAATGTTTTCACTGTGAGATCTTGTTATGATATTAGAGCAATAAAGATACAGGGATAATTACTTTCATTAGACGTTAAATCAGATTATTACCTGCAATTTAATTTCTACGGATTATGAACGGTTTTTCAGTCTGATAAAAGGGGCATCTCAGGATATTGCTCTTAAAATTCTTTTTACTTTGTTTGCTTTATGCAAGAGGTCTTGTTTTTCCCGACTGATAACAGTAACATGTCCCATTTTTCTTCCCGGCCTCGTTTCTTTTTTACCATAAATATGAACAAAAGCATTTTCTATTTTTAATACTTCGTCCAATCCTTCATACACGGCACTACCATGATGCTGATTACTGCCAATCAGATTGATCATAACAGAAGGAAGAATGAAAGCAGTATTTCCCAACGGATAATCCAATATAATTCTCCAGAGCATATCAAATTGAGAACAATAATGTGCTTCAATTGTGTGATGACCACTGTTATGGACCCGGGGAGCAGTTTCATTCACAAAAACATCCCCATTCTTATCAATAAACATTTCTATGGCAAATAAACCGGGTGAATTGAAATTTTTTGCGACAGCTAATGCAATTGCTTCTACCTTATATAGTGTTGGTGTGGTAAGCTCTGCCGGGCAAAGTTGATAGTCCAGTAAGTTTAATACAGGATCAAACAGCATTTCCACCGGCGGATAAATTGCCGTTTCTTTTTTTTCATTAATAGCGACCAACTGTGCGATCTCTTTATGGATCGGGATCAATTTTTCAAGCACCGATGGCTGATCAAAACCTTTTGTGATGTCTTCTTTGGTCTGAATGATCTGTACGCCACGTCCGTCATACCCTCCCGTACCAAGTTTATGCACTGCCGGTAAAAAATTTTCCTGCTTTTTTAAATCTTCTGCATTTTGTGTGATCACAAAAGAGGCGGTAGGAATTTGGTGCTGCTGGTAATATTGTTTTTGTAAAATTTTATTACGAATGATCCGAAGTACTGAGGGTTTTGGTAAAATCCTTACTCCTTCTTTTTCCAATTGCTCCAGTGCTTCCACATTTACGTTCTCAATTTCGATAGTAATTGCATCCAGGCCTTTTCCAAATCGATAAACGTCTTCAAAATTTTTGATATCGCCTTTTGTAAAATGATGGCAAAGATGCGCTGCCGGGCATTCCGGGTCATTTTCCATCAACCATGTTTCTACCGGGTAATTGGCTGCTGCCTGTAATAGCATTCTTCCCAATTGACCACCACCAAGAATACCGACCCTGAGCGCAGACGAAGGGTTTTGCATGGCGCAAAGATAGGGAAGGAGGCGGGAGCCGGACCGAAATGTAAGTTGAATACTTTTTCTAATTTTGTGCTATGCGACCGGATTATCCTCATAAGGTTTTTTCTGACCATCGGTGCAACTTTGCTTTGCTGATGGAAACACTCGCCATGGATCGCTGATTGTGGACCTGCTCTATGCAGGATGGATTTTTTCTGAAATTTTTATATAACGAAAACATTTCCGGTGGTAGCCGGATTTCAACATCATGAAAACAGCAACGATCTCTGATAAAAAAACAATAACGCAACAGGATTTTCTTCCCTTACAGGGAACCGATTATGTAGAATTTTATGTGGGCAATGCCAAACAAGCGGCACATTATTATATGAGTGCATTCGGTTTCCAGGCATTGGCGTATGCCGGTCCCGAAACGGGCCTGAAAGATAAAGTCAGCTATGCAGTGCGCCAGAATAAACTCACATTTGTTTTAACCACTCCACTGCGAATTGATAATGCCATAGCAGATCATGTGTACCAACATGGTGATGGAGTAAAAATGCTGGCGCTGCGGGTAGAGGATGCCGAAAGCGCATGGCATGAAACCACAAAACGGGGTGCCAAAAGTTATATGGAACCGCAACATTTGAAAGATGCGAACGGCGAAGTGGTAATGAGCGGCATTCATACATATGGCGATACGGTTCATTTGTTTATTGAAAGAAAAAATTACAGCGGCACTTTCATGCCCGGATATCGCTCATGGAGCAATCCGCATTTTCGGCCTTCTGATACGGGACTGCTTTATGTAGATCATTGTGTGGGCAATGTAGGCTGGAACCAGATGAACCCCTGGGTTAAATTTTATGAAGAGGTGATGGGGTTCAGAAATATTCTTTCATTTGATGACAAAGATATTTCTACCGAATACTCAGCGCTGATGAGCAAAGTGATGAGTAATGGAAATGGTTTTGTAAAATTCCCCATCAATGAACCTGCCGAAGGAAAGAAAAAATCGCAGGTGGAAGAATTCCTGGAATTTTATAATGGAGAAGGAGTGCAGCATGTGGCGGTTGCAACGAATCATATCGTTCAAACGGTGACTGAATTAAGAAACCGTGGTGTGGAGTTCCTGAAAGTTCCTTCCTCTTATTATGATGCATTACCGGAACGTATCGGTAAGATTGATGAAGACCTTGCTCCATTGCAAGAACTGGGTATTCTTGTGGATCGGGATGAGGAAGGATACCTGTTGCAGGTTTTCAGTAAACCGGTGCAGGATCGGCCAACATTGTTTTTCGAGATCATTCAGCGGAAAGGAGCCAAAAGTTTTGGCAAAGGAAATTTCAAAGCATTATTTGAAGCGCTGGAAAGAGAGCAGGAGGCGAGAGGGAATTTGTAAGAGAGAGTCGGGAACTCCGAGTCTGGAGTCGGGAGTTTGGAGTCGTGAGTACCGCCTGATACTTGTAGCTTTTGCCTGGTATCTTGACCCTTTCCTCCTCACACTTCCTACATCAGACCTCAATTTGTATCTTTACAAATCATTTGCTTTTTTGCAGAAATAAAACTGTACATATTTTCGTTATCTAATTGATAAAAACAATAATGAAAAACCTATTTTTAGTGCTGTTGGTTGGTTTGTGTGGGTTCACATCTGCTATTGCTCAGCCTTCGCTGCAAAAAGGCGGGCCTTCTAATACATCATTTTTTGATTACCAGAAAACTTTCCCTCATGTAAGTGAAGCATGGCAGAAGAAAGAAGACACGTTACAAAAGCAATTCGAAATCAAAAAGCTTAACTGGCCTGCTAAATATATTTACATCCGTGCTTTTAAATATGATAGCCAGATGGAAGTTTGGGTGAAAAACGAGGTGAATGAGCCTTTCCGTTTATTCAAGATATACAAGATCTGTGCACTGGCAGGAACGTTGGGGCCGAAAAGAATGGAAGGAGATTACCAGGTGCCGGAAGGATTTTATTATATCAATGAGTTTAATCCCAGGAGTACTTATTATTTGTCGTTGGGAATTAATTATCCCAATGCATCTGACCAGATACTCAGTGATTCGTTAATGCCCGGCAGTGATATTTACATTCACGGCAGTTGCGTTACCGTGGGCTGCATACCGATGACCGATCAGCAAATTGACGAGATCTATATTTTAGCAGCACATGCAAAAGATCTCGGGCAGGATTTCATCCCTGTTCATATTTTTCCTGTGAGATATGACGTACCTAAAAGTGTGGATTTTTTGAATAACCTGGCGAAAGACGATCCTTCATTGAAAAAATTTGCGGAAAGGCTGGAAGGGGCATTTGATTATTTTAATAAATACAAACAATTGCCCGTAGTGATGATCGATGACGACGGTGAATATGTTGTCGATAATGTGCCCGCAAAAAAAACCGGTTTGCTTAAAGAAAATGTAGTTGCTAAAAGAATACCGGTGCAGCACCGTACACGAACCATCACTGATCTGCCCGAAGCAGTTCATCAATGGCCACAATTTCCCGGCGGCGGCGATGCATTCATGAAATACCTCGATAACCTGGGTAAAGAAATGACCTCCTATTTACCGAACGGAATAACCAAGGCCTATGTGCAGGTGGAATTTATCGTGGACAAAGATGGCGTGCCGGTGAATTTCAAAGTGCTTCGGGGCATGAAAGACGAAGATTTTAATGATGAGCTGATCTCCCGCATGGAAAAAATGCCCATCTGGAAACCTGCTATTTTAAATGATAAGCCAGTGGCTAAAAAAATGATCCAGACGGTGACTGTGGAATCGCTCTGATCACTAATTACCGCATCAATACCTGGATGGTCTCTGCTGTTTGCTGGCGCAATAAAATAGTTTTTCCTGCTGTAAGTTTCTCAAACAATTCTTTATTGTAGTGACGGATCGTTAAAAGTGATAGGCCTTTAGCAACCTGCACATCAAAATTTGCAGATGCTTCCAATGCCAGCGATTCAATTTTTTCTGAACGGTCATCTAACACAGTCGTAAAACTTATTGCTGCATTCTGCGTCAGGTTGGGTTTTATTTTCAGTTTTTCAAACAATTGATATAACTCTATGAGGTGGTGTTCTCCGACAAAGGAAAAATCTTTGGTGCTCAGTTTCAGCATCACCTGTTTTTCTTTCAGCACAATGATCGGCGGAAGTTTTTTCAGCGAATGTTGATGAATGATGGTGCCCGGCAATGATGGCTGCAAAAAACATTTTACATACAAAGGAATATTTTTATTCTGCAGCGGTTTGATGGTCTTCGGATGAATGACCTGCGCACCGTAATACGCCATTTCTATCACTTCGGTATAATTCAGTTCGGTGATCGGTTCAGCATCGGGAAATTGTTTGGGATCGGCATTCATAACAGCTTCCACATCTTTCCAGATACTCAATTGTTCCGCATCTAACATGTTGGCAAAAACGGCTGCCGTATAATCGCTGCCTTCTCTTCCCAGCGTGGTGCTTTCATTCTCATCGGTGGAACCAATGAAACCCTGTGTAACCACAATATCAGCATGCTGAAAAAGCGGGAGAACAGTACTTTGAACTTTCGATTGCGTTGCATCCCATTCAATAGCCGCATCACGGAAATTATTATCGGTACGTAAAATATCTCGCACATCGATCCATTCATTCAGAATTCCTGTTTCATTGAGGTAAGCGCTGATGATGGAAGTGGAAAGCAATTCGCCGATGCAAACCACCTGGTCGTAATAATAATCATAGCCCCGCACCGGTTTATCATGCAAGAGCCATTCTGCTTCGGTGAAAAAATCTTTTAATTGTGCTTCGCAGGCAAGATAATGGGTGACCAATAAATATTTTGCAGTGTTGAAATGCTGTTGCTTCACTTGTTCCAACAATTGAAGCGCTGTGGTTTTATCTCCTTTGTAAAATGCTTCAGTGACTTTTTCCAAAGCATTGGTAGTTTTTCCCATTGCTGAAATAACCACCATGATTTTTTCTCCTGCAAATTGTTTGAGGATGGTGCTTAGATTCCTGATCCGTTCTACGCTATTAACAGAAGCTCCTCCAAATTTGAAAACCTTCATTCAGTTGAAAAGTTTTGTTACGGTTCAATGCGATAAAGATAAGGACTTTGGTTGCTCATTAATATGACCCGTATTGAGCGTTATAAAATAAAAATGCGAAACAAAGGCTTCGCATTTTCAAACTTATTTTGACTTAATTCTGATTGAAACTTACAATTCCCTCAACCAAATATTTCTATAGCTGATCGGTGCACTTGGGTCACCGTGTGCCTGTAGTTTTAATGGCGATGCGCCATGTGCTTTATAACTCGGTGTTCCGATGTATAATGTAGGCCCTTTCAATTCCACATTGTTTTGTACCAGCACTCCATTATGAAATGCAGTTACTTTAGCCGGGCTTTTTAAACTTCCATCTTCATTAAATCTCGGTGCTGTCCAGATGACATCATATGTCTGCCATTCGCCCGGTTTCTTGCAGACATTTACCAAAGGCGGGTATTGTTTATAAATGCTGGCAGCTTGTCCGTTCACATAGGTTTTATTGTTGTAATTATCCAGCACCTGCATTTCATAACCTGCATCGCCGGGCCCCGTGGATGCCAGGAACACACCGCTGTTTCCTCTTGCCTGGTCAGAGCCGGTAATGTTTTCAGGAATGCGGTATTCCAAATGCAATTGATAATCCATGAAGCGTTGTTTGGTCTGGATATTTCCCGCCTTTTTATCAACGGTCATAATGCCGCCGGCCACGTTCCATCCCGCAGCTTTAGTAGTATCATTTGCCGATTCCCACTGATCCAGATTTTTTCCGTCAAATAAAACAATGGCATCGGAAGGAGCGTCTGCAAATGTTTTTCCCGGAGTCACTACCCTCGGTACCGGGCTCCACACTTCTGTAGCTTTCGGATCGCCTTGCGCAAAAATTTGTTGAGAAGTAAATAGTAATGTGATGAAAAGAATTTTTTTCATATGAACAATTTTAAAATCGCTTAATAGTAAAATGAACGAATTCCTGTAAAGGTAAGTCCTTCACCTGTACTTCAGTCACTGCGGCTCTCGGCGGGCCTTGCTTGCACCATTCTATCAGTTGGTCCAGTTGCTCTTTGGTTCCGGTAGCAATAATTCCAACATCTCCGTTGTCCAGGTTTTTCACTTCGCCTGTAATATCTAATCGTTGCGCTGTTTCTTTGGTGCTTTGCCGGAAAAAAACTCCCTGCACTCTTCCGCTAACGGTGATGGAAACGGTTTGCAACATAATTTTTCAGAAAGGAATAAGAGAAACGATTGCTTCGAGAAAGCGCTGATCAGTTTTATCAAATTGATTTAATTCAATGCTGTCCACATCCAATACCGCAACTACTTCATTGTTCCGGATAATTGGTATTACAATTTCAGACCTGGATAAACTGCTGCAGGCTATATGTCCCGGAAATTTTTCAACATCGGGAACGATCATTGTCTCCGCTTTTTCCCAACTCGTTCCGCAGACACCTTTTCCTTTTCGGATGCGGGTGCAGGCTACCGGTCCCTGGAAAGGGCCCAATACCAATTCATTATTTTTTACAATATAAAATCCTACCCACAGCCAGTTAAATTGTTCTTTCAATGCGCCGGTAACGTTGGCGAGATTAGCGATGAGATCGGGTTCGCCTTCCAATAAACCTTTTATTTGCGGAAGCAGCGATTCATATTGTTCTGTTTTATTACCGCTGATAATGGTTAGATCTTCTGCCATGAGGCAAAGGTAAACCAGAATGGTTTAGTAATGCTATTTCCGGAAAAAAACAACCATGCTGAAAGGAAAGATTCAGCTTTTTATTTCGGCATTCGCAAACAACTCATCCAAATTCTCATGTGCCATGCTGAATCCTTCCTGGAAGCCCATTTCAACAATGGTTTGAAGATCTTTTTCAGATGCGAATGTGATCTCGACTGAAACTTTTGTTCCTGTTGCTGTCTTTTCAAAATTTACTTTCCATTCCATGCCGGGAGGTTCGGGCATCTTGTTTCCATTCTCATCACAAAAAGAATCGTAAGCGATATACATTTTTTCCGGAATAATTTTTTTGTATTCTGCAAGGGCCCAATGTTTCTCTCCGGCTGGGCCCACCATAGCATATAACCAATAACCACCTTCTTTGAAATCCATTTTCTTTGTGTCGGCTTTCCACGGCTTTGGCGCCCACCATTTGTCCAGCGCATCTTTAGTGGTCCAGGCTTTCCATGTTAGTTCAAGAGGGGCAGTAAACTCTCTTATGACAAGAAGTTTTTTATTGGAGGTGTCTTTTAAAAAAATTGTTTTCATGTTTGTGTTTTAATTTTTTTCTAAATATTCTTTTAATGAGATGCCGGTGATATAAGTCCAGCCTTCGGCAAAATTTTCTTTGGCAAAATCATTATTCGCTGTTTTCGGGAAACTTTCTAATCCTTCATGCGTAAGTTTTAATCTTGTTGTTTCGCCTTCGGCAAACAAATCAAATGTTACAAATGAAATTCCTTCATAGCCTTCGTATCGCCAGCTGTATCTTAATTTTTTATTCTGTATTACATCGGTGATCTTACACAGGTGCAGGAATTTTTCTCCCTGCTTTCCCTCTCCGTAAAATTGAAATTCAAAACCCACTTCCGGTTTGAACTCTTTCAGATCGAAATACCATTTCTTCATTTCATCTTTATCCGTAAGCGCTTTCCAGATCTTATCCACCGGGGCATTATAAATTCGTTCTATTACAAATGCTTCGATACTGCTCATATAAAAGTTTTAGATAATTGCTTGGGAAGATGCTTTTAATTTTTTATGATAATAGATATATGAGACGATCAAAGGAATGATCCAGGTCAGCATCAGCGCCCATCCGCCCTGCGGACTCCAGAATGGAAATTTCAATGCGATCTGTGAATACACGGCGCCGATGAGATCAAAGAACAAACCGGCATAAGCCCATTCTTTTATTCTCGGATAACCGGGAATGAGAATGGCAATGACGCCTAGGACCTTTGCAATGCCGATAAATTGCGTGAAGTAATCAGGGTAGTGCATGTAATCTCCCATGAACTTTTTGGCATCGTCAGTTAACAATACATCTGGAATTGCTGAAAAGATCATCAGGCCGGCTGCAATAATGGTGGAGATCCAATAGATCCAGTTTATTTTTTTCATGTTGTTGGTTTCGTTTAATGTAAGAGTAGGAGATTAGTTGAATTTTTATTTAGCAATGCAATTCACCATCCAGTTCACACCAAACTTATCGGTGCAACTTCCGTAATAAGCTCCAAAAAACATATCCATCAATGGCATGGTGATCGTACCGTCTTCGGCAAGCGCCTCAAATAATCTTTTTGTTTCTTTTCTTGATTCCGGCTCCAGGCATATATGAGAATTATTGCCAAAGTTGAGTTTGAAGCCCAGTGATTCCGGAGCATCCGTGCCCATCAAAACATGGCCACCTAAAATTTGCAACTCGATATGCAGGATGAGTTTTTTATCTTGTTCAGATAACGGAGGTTGTCCTTCATGAGGCGGTATCTCACCAAAACGCTGAATCCCTTTTCCGGAAAATTCGCCGCCGAAGACAGATCGATAAAAAAGAAATGCTTCTTCCGTGTTACCATTAAAATTCAGGTAAGTACTCGTTCTTGCTATACTGGATGTTTTTAATTGTTTGCGGATATTGATCTGTGCGCTGATATAGGCTTCCAGTTTTGAAATATTTTGTTTCAATCCTTCATCTGCCTTAAACGTTTTTACTGTTTGAATAAATTCTTCTTTTGTTTCAAACAACATGTGCCATTTTAAATGGGTTTTGTTTTTCTCGCTTTTAAATTCAATAGTAGCGGTAAACTTTGGGCCGGAGATATGCTCATATACAATTTTTTTGTGCTTCATTATCTTTTTGAATACACTTTTATTTTTATAGTCTTTTCCATCAGGGCCATGCATCACCAGGTTCCATTCGCCGCCGGGTTTCAGCTCCATTTTACTGATCGTATTACTGAAGCCATTCGGTCCCCACCAATTCTTTATATGATCCGCATTGGTCCACACTTCCCAAACCAATTCGATCGGGGCATTCAATACACGGGTAATGATGAGTTCCCTGTCTGCAGTAGGAGAGGAAGAATTACTTTTTTTTCCTTTTGGCATGTTTGTTGGTTTTTTTGTTTCTTTTATTTTGTAATTCATCAAGATAAATTTCCAATGCATCGAGCTTCTGCTCCCAGAATTGTTTGTATTGCTCCACCCATTGCGATACTTCATTCAGCTTATCCAGTTTAGCTTCGCAATACCGATGCCTGCCTTCCTGTTTAATAGCGATGAGTCCGCATTCAGTTAAGATCTTTATATGCTTTGAAATAGCAGGACGACTGACATCAAACTTTTCTGCAACACGGTTCAGATGCAACGCTTCATGAGCGATCATGCTGATGATCTCTCTGCGGGTGGGATCGGCAATGGCCTGGAAAACATCTCGTCTCATAGTAAATAATAGCTTGTTCGTGTAACCAATCGGTTACAAATATAGGAAACCATTTGGTTACGCAAAATTTTTTTCCAAAAATTTTTGAAACTAAGGATTCATCCGGGCAAATGCCTGCTTCAATTCTTCGGCCCCTGCTTTGATCATGTTTTCGGAGAATTGATAAGTGATCTCTGTTTTGCCCTCTTTCAGTTGTGTAAAGACGGCTTCGATAAAACCACTGACCGGCGGAGCAAAATCATGA
>DASZPW010000456.1:0-12463 GCA_035550155.1 Chitinophagaceae bacterium
AGCAGGAAGTGGATCAGTTGGTAAAAGATGCTTTAGACGATGTAGGATTGGTACATACCATTGACATGATGCCGGCAGAATTATCCGGAGGAATGAGAAAAAGAATTGCATTGGCCCGGACGCTGATCCTGAAACCGGATATTATTTTATATGATGAGCCGACAACAGGATTGGATCCGATCACCGGGAAAGGGATCATCGAACTGATGGTGGAGATCCAGAAGAAATACAAATCTTCATCGCTTATCATTTCGCATGATATGAATTGTGTGCGGATGGCATCAGACCGTGTGGTCATGCTGATAGATGGAAAATGTTATGCTGAAGGAACCTATGATGAATTAAAAAAAATGACTGATCCTAAAATAAAAGAGTTTTTTGAATAAGATTTTATGAGTAAAAAAACATCATCAAATATTAAACTCGGCATTTTTGTGTTGAGTGGTTTGGCTTTCCTGATACTGATGTTATACCTGATCGGGAAAAATGAAAACCTGTTCGGTTCGTCGTTTGAATTAAAAGCCAGGTTCCAGAATGTACAGGGGCTTCGGTCCGGCAACAACATCCGTTACTCCGGCATTCAATCCGGAACAGTAAAGAAGATCAATATTCTCAACGATACTACGATTGAAGTGGTGATGCTGATAGACAAAAAGATGAAGAAATACATCCGCAAAAGCGCTATTGCTTCCATCGGCACTGACGGATTGATGGGCAACAAACTTGTAAATATTTATCCTTCCAAAGAACCCGCTGCATTGGTAGAAGATGGTGATATTTTACAAATCCGTAAAACAATTGACACCGATGATATGTTGCAAACGCTGGCGAAAACAAACAACGATGTGTCGGTTATCGCATCGGAATTAAAAAGCACAGTACAGCGGATCAACAACAGTACTGCTGCATGGAAAATTTTGAATGATGAGAGCCTTCCGCAAAATATTCGAAGTTCAGTAGCTAATATCAGGGCTGCAACAGCCAAAGCCAATGAAATGGTGAATAATTTTAATACACTGATCACCGATGTTAAAAACGGTAAAGGCTCACTCGGCGCTATTCTTACTGATAGTTCTATTGCCCAAAACCTTAATGAAGCAATACTGAAAATAAAATCAGTTGGAGAAGATGCGGATAGTTTATCAGCAGAATTAAACAAAGCAGTGCAGCAGGTCCGTTCGCAGGTGGTCGATGGAAAAGGCACGGTTACTGCTTTGCTAAAAGATTCAACATTAGTTGGGAACATTAACAAAAGTCTTTCCAATATTCAAAATGGAACGGATAGCTTCAACGAGATCATGAATGCTGTGAAAAAAAGTTTTCTCTTCCGTGGTTATTTTAAAAAACTGGAAAAGCAAAAACAAAATGAAGCTGCGAAATCTTCAGGATCGCAGTGACCATAATACTGACGTTTATCACATGCAAATTTGACTGCTATCATCCCGGCTCCATTGCAAATGAGTCAAATTTGTAATATTATGAAACCAGATATCTTCATTAAAAAATTCAGCGAGATCGGCATTGCTGATGTTGGCATTGTAGGCGGTAAAAATTCTTCCCTTGGGGAAATGTTCACACAACTTTCAGATAAAGGAATCAATGTGCCTGATGGTTTTGCTACTACCGCACCTGCTTACATTTATTTCCTGGAATATAACAACCTGAAAAAACCCTTGCAGGAGTTGATGCGGCAGTTGGATCATGACAATTATTCAAACCTCAAGGAGATCGGTTCGAAAGCAAGACAACTTTTGCTGTCGGCTGAAATGCCCGATGAATTTAGCAGCGAAATTGTTAAAGCATACAAAGAGTTGTGTGGAGAAACATATTTTGAAGTGGCGGTTCGCAGCAGCGCCACTGCGGAAGATCTGCCGCAGGCAAGTTTTGCCGGTCAACATGAATCATATCTCAATGTAAAAGGCGAAACAGAAATAATACAGGCTGTTCAAAAATGTTTTGCTTCACTTTATACAGATCGAGCCATTAAGTATCGTGAAGATAACGGCTTCAGGCACGAACAGGTTTTATTGTCAGTAGGTGTTCAAAAAATGGTTCGCTCCGACCTGGCATCTTCCGGTGTGGGCTTCACATTGGAACCAGAATCCGGTTTCCGTGATATCATTCATCTCAGTGGAGTGTGGGGATTGGGAGAAAATATCGTGCAGGGAACGATCACACCGGATGAATATTTTGTTTTCAAACCAACATTAAAGCAAAACAAAAACGCCATCATTCAGAAAAAGCTTGGAGATAAATCAAAGACGATGATTTATTCTTTTGACAATAAAACAACGTCTTCTGTTATCAATATTGATACTCCCATTGGTCTGAGAGAACAATATGTATTGAGTGATGCAGAAATCCTGCAGCTGGGAAAATGGGGATTGATCATTGAAGAGCACTATAACAAGCCAATGGACATTGAATGGGCGAAAGATGGAATAACTAATGAGATATTCATTATCCAGGCAAGGCCGGAGACAGTGCACTCTCAACGAAATCCGTTTATCATCAAAGAATACAAATTGCTTGAAAAGGGAACGGTGATCGCCGAAGGAAATGCGATCGGGAGCAAAATAGCAACAGGCACCGCAAGATTGCTTCAATCTCCTGATGAAGCTGATAAATTATCAGGAGGCGAAATAGTTGTTACCGGAAGCACCAGTCCTGATTGGGATCCTGTGCTGAAAAAAGCTTCGGCAATCATTACAGATAAAGGAGGAAGAACCAGTCATGCAGCCATTGTAGCAAGAGAATTAGGTGTGCCGGCTGTTGTGGGTTGTAGTAATGCCACGCAAACAATAAAAGATGGAAGCATGATCACTGTAAGCTGCTCTGAAGGAAAAACTGGATATGTTTACGAAGGAAAATTGAACTTCAAAGAAACGGAATATGATTTTCGTGGAATAAAAAAGCCGGAACAAACCCGGGCAATGCTGATCGTTGGCGATCCGGACCAGGCATTCAAACTTTCATTTTATCCCAATGATGGAGTAGGGCTGATGCGGATCGAATTTATCATCAATCATTTTATACAAGTGCACCCGATGGCACTGATACATTTCGATACATTGAAAGATGCATCTGTAAAAAAGAAAATTGAAGAACTCACACATCATTATCCTGACAAAGAAAAATATTTTGTTGATAAACTGGCACAAGGTGTGGCCACTATTGCTGCTGCTTTTTATCCGAAAGAAGTGATCGTTCGCATGAGTGATTTTAAAACGAATGAATATGCGAATCTCATCGGAGGAAAAGATTTTGAGCCGGAAGAAGAAAATCCTATGCTGGGATTCCGGGGTGCTTCCCGATACTATAATGATCTGTACAAAGAAGGCTTCCGGTTAGAATGCGAAGCCATAAAAATAGTGCGGGAGGAAATGGCATTAGTTAATGTGAAAGTGATGATACCTTTTTGCCGCACAGTAGAAGAAGGAAAAAAAGTGGTGGAGGTGATGAAGAAAAATGGATTGGATCGAAGTAAAGATCCTTCATTGGAAATTTACGTGATGGCGGAAATACCCAGCAATGTGATGCTGGCAGAAGAATTTGCAGAGATATTTGATGGTTTTTCTATTGGCTCCAATGACCTGACACAATTGACCCTGGGCATTGATCGTGATTCTGCCATTATCAGCGATTTATTCAGCGAACAAAATCCTGCCGCCAAACAAATGATCGCAATGATGATCGAAAAAGCGAAAGATGCCGGAGCTAAGATCGGACTTTGCGGTCAGGCGCCGAGTGATTTTCCGGAGTTTGCCGGTTTCCTGGTTCACCATGGCATTGATAGCATTTCATTTAACCCGGATGCACTGTTGAAAGGAATTGAAAATATCAGGAAGCTGAGTGATGTAAGTAAAAAAGAAATGATTTTTTAAAAGAAAAAAAATTGATCATGGAAAAAATATTTGACAACAAAGTGGCCATTGTTACCGGCGGAAGTTTCGGTATCGGCCGTGCCGCTGCTATAGCATTTGCCAAAAGAGGCGCCAAAGTGGTGATCGCTGATTGGGTGGAAAACAATGAAACCCTGGAAAGCATTAAGTCAATGAATGGGAATGCGATCTTTTTAAAATGCGATGTATCGAATGAGTCAGATGTTAAAAAGTTAGTGGAGCAAACCATTGCACAATATGAAAGATTAGATTTTGCATTCAACAACGCAGGTGTGGAAGGTCAATCCGCCATTACACATGAATGCACAGTAGAAAATTGGGACAGAACAACTGCTATCAATCTTAAAGGCGTATGGCTTTGCATGAAATATGAGATTCCGCAAATGCTGAAACAGGGAAAGGGTGCTATTGTGAACAATGCTTCCATTGCAGGGCTTGTCGGTTTTCCGAACATACCGGCTTATGTTGCATCAAAACATGGTGTGATTGGCCTTACAAAGAATGCAGCATTGGAATATGCAAAACAAAATATACGGGCGAATGCAGTTTGTCCCGGTGTTATCAAAACTCCGATGATAGACCGGTTCACAGGAAAAGATAAAGAAGTGGAAAAGCAATTTGCCAGTCAAGAGCCGGTGGGAAGATTGGGTCAGCCGGAAGAAGTAGCTGATGCGGTAATGTGGTTATGCTCTGATGCATCTTCATTTGTAACAGGAAATGCAATACCGGTTGATGGCGGTTGGACTGCCCAATAACAGAGTTGGCAAAATAATTGTCCGATGTAAATAAATGGTTAATAGCAACGAAAGGGAAAGTAATTGGCTCATAATTCGTCAAATTAGATGTGATGTTAGTAAGTAAGTATTTTATGAAATAGTATTTAAAATTTTGTGATATGAATTTCCTGAAAAAAATCAGCATCGGTTTTGTGGTCTTATTTTCCATATATGGAATATCAGGTTGCGGGCCGGGTACATATGTTACAGGCGGCGTTCAATACGCAAATCCTTCCTGGGCGCCGGCTTATTATTCCGGCGTACGTTATTATTATTTGCCGGATATAGAAACATATTATGATCTTTCTGACGACGAGTTTGTTTATCTCAACAATGGACAATGGTTATTTTCTCCGGTATTGCCGCCGTTATACAGTAGCTATGACCTTTACACTGGTTTTGTTGTTGCATTGAATGTAGATGTATATCGGCCCTGGTTGCATCACCAGTATTATGTGTCACATTATCCACGGTATTATTATCACAACGTGTATCATGATAACATTGCGGCAATAAGAGGATTTAATGAAAATGTGCGAAAACCATTTTACTGGAAGCAGGAAGATCGAAATCGCATCAATGACCTGAGAAAAAATCCCAAAGTGGAAAAGAAAGCAGATACTCCGAAACCCCCGCAGAAACCCAATTATTATGGCAAAAAAATCGGCCAGCCCGTTAAAGTAAGGCCACAAATGAAAGAAAAGAAACCAGGAAAAAAAGGACATCATGTTCCTTAAGTAATGGATATGCCGTAAGTGCAAGAGACCAGACACAAAGCCGCTGTACCATGATCGTATATGAATAAGTTATGGTACAGGTGGGCGGAAAAAAAAATTTACAAATGAAAAAAGTGAACTTTTTTACACTTTCATTATTATTGATTTTATGTAGCACAGCTGAGGCGCAGGTAACTGATTCAGCGAAAGCATGGACCATTTCGGATTGTTTTAAGTATGCTTCCGAACACAATATCCAGATCAATACGCTGCGGTTAAATGAACAGTCCACATACCAGGATCTGTGGGCTTCAAAAGGTTTGAAAATTCCCAGCTTATCAGCGTCTGTAAGCAACTCTTTCAACAATGCCAACAACTCCAATGGCAGCGGAAGTTTGGTGAATCAACTTACCAACAGCGGATCGTATTCGGTGAATTCAGGAATTGTATTGTGGAACGGGAACTCCATTAACAACACGATCCAACAGCGGGAATTGCTGACACAATCTGCCGGCCTTTCGGTACAGCAATCCTTTAATACCATTACCCTGGAGATCACGCAGGCATATCTTGATATTTTATTAGCAAAAGAAAATCTGAAATATATCACGGACCTCGTAAGCACTTCTGAAGCAAGAGTGAAACAAGGGCAACAATTTTATGATGCTGGAAGTATTGCAAAAAAGGATCTGTTGCAACTGCAGGC
Source organism: Chitinophagaceae bacterium (assembly GCA_035550155.1). Classification (GTDB taxonomy): domain Bacteria; phylum Bacteroidota; class Bacteroidia; order Chitinophagales; family Chitinophagaceae; genus UTBCD1. The sequence goes on from DASZPW010000456.1 coordinate 6,101, forward strand.
ACAGCTGGCAAGTGATAAATATTTGTTGGTGCAAACGCAGAATGCGATCCGGCAAAATGTGCTTTCATTAAAGCAAATACTTCAATTGCCTGTTGATACAACGTTTGATGTGATCACCCCTGATTCTGCAACTGTGATCCCTGCGCCGGTGCTTCAACCTTTGCAGGAAGTGCAGCAAGCTGCGTTGCGGGATTTTCCCGAGATAAAGATCGGTAAGCTGGGAGTAGATGTCGCTTCGCTGGATATTGCACAGGCCCGTTCCGGTTTCAAACCTACACTTACTGCAAATGGTGCGATGGGCAGCGGCTACAGTGATGTGATCACGAATTCTGTGTTTCCGAAAACTAATTTTTTCAGGCAAAATGGAAATAATTTTTATCAGCGGCTGGGAGTGACATTATCCGTTCCGATTTTTTCAAACCGAAGCAATAAAGCCAACCTGGAAAAAGCAAACATTGCATTCAAAGAAGCGAACCTGAATTGGCAGAATGATCAACTGGTATTATCGCAGGCAGTGGAACAGGCTTACCTGAATGCATCCAATGCTATGCAATCGTATGAAGCGGCCAACCAGCAATTGCAGGCTGCTGCAGAAAGTTATCGTATCACTAATGAACAATTCAAGCTGGGCGCAATTAATATTTATGATCTGCTGCAGCAACGGAATCAATATGTACAGGCGGTGCAGGCTTTTACCCAGGCCAAATACACGGCTGTATTGCAACAAAAAATCTATGAATTCTATATGGGCAACCCTGTAACATTATAAAATCACGGCAATGAAAAAACGAACTGTCATAATAGTATTGGTGCTGATCCTTGCAGCCGCAGCTGTTTATTATTTCTATTTCAGGAAAGATAAAGAAGCTCAGACGATCAGTTTTATTACAGGCAAAGCACAATATGGTTATATAGGATTAAGTGTGACTGCTACGGGAACTGTGCAACCGGTGGATACAGTTTCGGTGGGTGCGCAGGTATCCGGTGTAGTGCAAAATGTGTATGCAGATTTTAATGATGTGGTAAAACAGGGGCAATTATTAGCGAAAGTTGATCCCTCCATTATTGATCAGCAGATGGACCAGGCAAAAGCAACTTTGGCCAATGCTCAAAGCAATTTAGAATACCAGCAAAGTAATTTTGATCGTCAAAATCAATTATACAATCTCGGCGCCATCAGTAAAGCCGATTACCAGGTAGCGCTGAATCAATTTAATTCTGCAAAAGCTTCAATTGCCAGTGCAACGGCGCAATTGAAATTAGTGCAACGCAATCTTTATTACACGAATATCTATTCGCCAATCAACGGTGTGGTGCTCAACAGGAATGTAAGCGCAGGCCAGACTATTGCTTCCAGTTTTAATGCGCCTACATTGTTTGTGCTTGCAAAAGATCTTACTAAAATGCAGGTTCGTGCAGCAGTGGACGAAGCGGACATTGGCGGCGTTCGTTCCGGTCAGCATGTTACATTCACCGTGGATGCCTTTCCCGATGATATTTTTCATGGTTCGGTGAACCAGATATTGTTGCATCCCCAGGTTTCAGCCAATGTGGTTACTTACACAACTTTGATTGACGTAGATAACAAAGAATTGAAACTAAAACCAGGTATGACCACCAGCATCAATATTTATACTGAGGAAGACAGTAATGCATTGCTGATCCCGTCAAGGGCAATCAACTACAAACCTGACACTGCCCTTTTGAAGAAATATATTATCAAAAGAGCGGAAAGGAATATGACGGGCACTACTAAAACAGATACATCAAAAAATATACGGCAAAAAGATTCCACCCATACCATGAACAAACAAGATGCTAACGTTAAAAGATCATTTGTATGGACATTAAAAGGCGATACATTGATTGAGAAAAGAATTTTAACCGGAATGAATGATGATACATATGTAAAAGTGGTCAAAGGGCTGTCCGAGGGTGATGAAGTGATAACGGCAATGGTGACGGGTGAAAATAAAGTAGCTGCTGATAATACACAGCGCAGTCCTTTCATGCCGCAGATGCGGCGAAGAACTCCGGCCAGCAACAGTGGTAGTTCATCGGGCGGAAGCAGGCCGGGAAATAGATAAAATAAAAACTGAACTAGTGTGGATTCATTTATTGTTGATATAAAAGATTTACACCGCGAATTCAAAATGGGTGAAGAGATCGTTAAAGCTTTGAATGGAGTAAGTTTTACGATCAGCAAAGGAGAATTTGTCACCATCATGGGAAGCAGTGGCTCCGGCAAAACCACTCTGTTGAATATTTTAGGATGCCTGGACAAGCCAAGTAGCGGAATATATCTTCTTGACGGGGTAGATGTCAGTAAACTTTCAAAAACACAACTGGCTGGATACCGGAATAAAAAACTGGGTTTTGTTTTCCAGGCGTATAACCTGTTGGCAAGAACATCTGCGATCGAGAATGTGGAACTGCCATTGATGTATAATAAAGAATTTTCTGCAAAGCAGAGAAAAGAAAAAGCTTTGCAGGCGCTGGCAGCAGTAAACCTGATGAACAGGATTCATCATTTGCCCAGCCAGCTTTCCGGCGGACAGCAACAACGGGTGGCCATTGCAAGAGCATTGGTGAATGACCCGGTGATGATCCTGGCAGATGAAGCTACGGGCAATCTTGATTCCCGCACTTCGTATGAGATCATGATGCTGATCCAGGAATTGAATGAAGTACATGGCAAAACAATTGTTTTCGTAACGCATGAGATGGATATTGCTTCATTCAGCAAACGCACTATTACATTGAGAGATGGTAAGATCATCAAAGATGAACTCAATAGAACAGTGCGGAGTGCGAAAGAAGTGCTGGCATCGTTACCGCCACTTGCGGAAACCACAACCTAATGACATGAAAATTGTAAACCTGTTACGCATTGCATTACGGGCCATACGGCGCAACAAGATGAGAGCTTTTCTCACCATGTTGGGTATTATTATTGGCGTTGCTGCAGTGATTGCCATGATCGCTATCGGGCAGGGATCGAAGCAAAGTATCCAAAGCCAGATATCAGGCATGGGAAGCAACATGATTGTCATTCGACCCAGCAGCAATATTCAGGGAGGTGCACGTCTTGATAATACCAGTGTTCAAACGTTGACCGAACCCGATGTGATCGCATTGGAAAAAGATCCGCAATATATCAGCGCTGTTTCTCCACAGGTTTCTTCAAGAGGACAAGTGATCAATGGATCAAACAACTGGACAACCAATATCCAGGGAGTGTCGCCGGATTATCTTTCTATTCGAAGCTGGCCACTGCAGGACGGAATAAACTTTACCAACCTGGATGTAAAAGCCGCATCGAAAGTTTGCCTGGTAGGACAAACGATCATTACCAATCTTTTTCCTGATGGAATGGATCCATTGGGAAAAACAATTCGTTTTAAGAATATTCCTTTTAAGATCATTGGAATTTTATCTAAAAAAGGAGAGAACACTTTTGGACAAGACCAGGACGATGTGATCCTTGCTCCTGTAACAACAGTTCAAAAAAGAATTCTTGCTACAATTTATTATCAAACCATTTTCGCTTCTGCCATTGATGAAAAATCAACCGATAACGCCACTGAGGAAATTACAAACGTCATGAGAGCAAGCCACAAACTTCCGCAAGGAACCGACGATGATTTTACAGTACGGTCGCAGGCAGAATTGATCAGCACCTTTACGGCCACCAGCCAGATACTTACTATTTTACTGGCAGTGATCGCAGGAATTTCATTAGTAGTTGGTGGCATCGGAATTATGAACATCATGTATGTATCAGTGACGGAACGCACCAAAGAGATCGGGTTGCGAATGTCCATTGGCGCCAGGGGTATTGATATCCTCATGCAGTTTCTTGTAGAAGCTGTTTTGATCAGCATCACCGGCGGATTGATCGGTGTAGCATTGGGCATTGCAGCTACCAAGTTGGTGACCATGTTCCTGAATTGGCCCACATTGATCACTCAATCATCCGTGATCTTGTCATTTATGGTTTGTTTTATCACGGGTGTGTTTTTTGGTTATTACCCGGCCTTAAAAGCGTCAAAGCTTGATCCGATAGAAGCGTTGCGGTATGAATAAATTTTTGGAAAAGCATTTTCAACAGGGGATAAAAATTTTTATGTAATGGACATTATTGTACAGACGATCCGGCTTTGCAAAAAATTCGGAACATTCGTAGCACTGGACAACCTGGATATATCGCTGGAAAAAGGAGAGATCTTCTCTTTACTCGGGCCCAATGGCGCAGGCAAAACCACTACGATCAAATTACTGACCACATTATTAAAACCTTCTTCAGGCGATGCCATCATTGATGGCGTAAGTATCAAAAAAGATCCTTATAAAGTGAGAAAGCTGATAGGCTATGTGCCGCAAATGCTTTCTGCCGATGGCACACTTACTGGCTATGAAAATCTTTTGCTATTTGGAAAATTGTATGACATCCCGGGTAAAGAAGCAAAGAAAAGAGCAAATGAATCGCTTGAATTCATGAACTTGACTGAGTTTGCACATAAGCCAGTAAAAACATATTCCGGAGGCATGATACGAAGACTTGAAATTGCGCAATCAATGTTGCATCATCCTAAAGTTCTTTTTCTTGATGAACCGACTACCGGTCTTGACCCGATCGGCGTCAAGGCAGTGTGGGAACATATTCTGAAACTGAAGGAACAATTCAATACAACAATATTACTGACCACGCATGTGATGGAAGAATCTGATAAATTATCAAATCATGTTGCTTTTTTATCAAGAGGGAAATTAGCCGCTCTCGGAACGCCGGAGGGATTAAAGAGTTCATTGAACCGGGAAAATGTTACGATGGAGGATGTATTCATTTATTATACACAAGAATCATTGGAGAGCGAAAAAAGTTTCCGGGATATCAAGATCAGCCGTAAAACAACTTCACGATTAAGATAATTGGATATGTTACGATTTATAAAAAAAACACTGGTATTAACTGAACTGGAAGCCCGGAAAATTTCTCATGATCCTACGGAGATATTTACCAGAGCAGTGCAACCGGCTTTATGGCTCCTGATCTTCGGGCAGGTGTTTGAGCGAATGCACCCGATGAATGGACCGATCCGGTATATTGATTTCATGACGCCTGGAATTTTGGCGCAAAGCGTTTTGTTCATTGCCATTTTTTACGGTATCGGTATTATATGGGAAAGAGATCTTGGACTCACTCATAAATTTTTGGTGACGCCAACACCCCGTGCCGCATTGGTATTGGGCAAAGCATTGTCTGCAAGCCTGCGATCTATTCCGGTAATGATCATCATTTACCTGTTGGCAGTATTATTGCGGGTAAACCTATCCTGGGATCCACTGAAGATTTTATTGGTACTACTGGTTGTAATTATCGGATCGGTTTTATTCTCTACTTTTTCCCTCATCATTGCTTGTTTGGTGAAAACAAGGGAACGGTTTATGGGAATAGGGCAGGTGTTGACAATGCCTCTTTTTTTTGCAAGCAATGCCATTTATCCTATTGATATCATGCCCGCCTGGTTGAAAACAATTTCTCATGTAAATCCATTGACGTATATGATCAATGCCTTGCGGTCCTGTATGTTGCCATCACAGGTTAGTATAAATATTTTACCGGACATTGGAATATTAATAGCTGTATCTGCAGTATTGATAATCATTGGAGGGGCTTTATATAAAAGGGTTATTACCTGAAAATATTTTTTCATGCCAAAAATTATCACACTCACATTCAGTCCCTGCATCGATAGAAGCACATCAGTACCCAAACTTTTGCCTGAAAAAAAATTAAAATGTACTGCCTCTAAATTAGATCCCGGCGGTGGAGGGATCAATGTGGCAAGAGCAATAAAAAAATTGGGAGGTGAAGCTATCGCCATTTTTCCTTCAGGAGGTTACACCGGAAAATATTTCAATGCCCTGCTGGAAAAAGAAAATGTACCCGTGGTGATTGTGGAAACACAAAATGAAACGAGAGAGAATTTTGTAGTGCTTGACGAATCGAGCAACCTGCAATACAGGTTTGGAATGCCGGGTACGCCATTACAGGAATCTGAATGGAAAAAAATGCTGGAAGTAGTGGAGGGAATGAATGATCTTGAATTTATTGTTGCCAGTGGCAGTTTGCCGCCGGGAGTTCCTTTAGATATTTATGCACAACTTGCCGTAATAGCAAAGAAAAAGAAAGCGAAACTGATAGTGGATACTTCCGGCGAAGCGTTGAAGCATGCAGCAAATGAAGGTGTGTACCTGATGAAGCCGAATCTTGGAGAGTTAAGTTCATTGTTAGGAGTGGAGCGAATTGATGTAGAAAAAATTGAAGAACTAGGAAGGCAGGTGATCGCCAAAGGCCAT
>DASZPW010000457.1:0-5038 GCA_035550155.1 Chitinophagaceae bacterium
TTGCACAAAACCCCTCATCTTTGAGGGGTTTTTAATTAACGCTATGTACCGTTTTGTAAAACGTTTTTTTGATTTCCTGTTTTCTTTGATCGCAATGATCGTTTTATTACCGTTCATGATCCCGTTGATCCTGATCTTGGTGTTTACCGGGGAACATGAAGTTTTTTATGGGCAAAAAAGGATCGGATATAAGAATAAAGAATTCCGTATCTGGAAATTCGCTACCATGGTCAAAGACAGCCCCAATATCGGTACAGGAGAGATCACTCTTCGTAACGATCCGAGAGTAACTAAAGTTGGCCGTTTTTTACGAAGAACAAAGATCAATGAATTGCCTCAGCTTATCAATGTGTTAGTGGGAGACATGAGCATTGTAGGCCCCCGGCCATTGATGAAAAAAAGTTTTGAACAGTATTCAGAGGATGTTAAGACAGTTGTTTATAATTCTCCTCCGGGAATTACGGGTGTTGGTTCTGTGATATTCCGGGATGAGGAAAAAATTGTTTCAGAAAGCACAGACATCCAGGAAACCTATCGTAAGATATTTGACTACAAAGGCAGCGTAGAACAATGGTATCAAAAAAAGAAATCATTTTATACAGATCTGATGATCATTTTTCTGACTATATGGAGTCTTTTTTCCCCATTTAGTCATTTGATCTATAAAATATTTCCATCCTTACCCAAACGGAATTTCTAAAAGAAATTATCAGTTCATCTATTCTACAAATGACTAATTTCGGCCTGTAAGCCTATCATATGTTTAAGTTTTTCTCAAAACCCAAACACGAAAAGGTAGATCTCAGCATACTCGGCGCAGATATGCATTCTCATCTCATACCAGGTATTGATGATGGTGCGAAAGATATAGTGGATTCACTGGAACTCATTAAAGGATTGATGGACCTCGGGTTTAGAAAACTGATCACTACGCCACACATACTCTGGGATATGTATAAAAATACTCCTGAGAATATTTTTAGCGGTTTGGAGCGATTAAAAAAAGCGGTTCAATTGGAAGGATTGGCGGTAGAAATTCATGCTGCGGCGGAATATTTTTTGGATGATCATATGGGAGAATTGCTGAGCAAAAAGGAGCCATTGCTTCCCATCAGCGGCAAAATGGTTTTGGTAGAGTTTTCCATGGCATTTCCGTCATTCAGTATCAAAAATATTCTATTTGATATGCAGATGCAGGGCTATCAGCCGATATTGGCTCATCCCGAACGTTATATTTATCTTGAAAATGCCAAAGATTTTTATGATGAACTGAAAGGCATTGGCTGCCTTTTTCAACTAAATCTTCTCTCACTGACCGGCTATTACGGAAGGTCCGTTACCGAATTGGCAAATTATCTTATTAAAAAAGGATATTATAACCTGGCAGGAACAGATCTTCATAATATGCAGCAAATAAACCGACTTCACGATCCCTCACTTACTGCAGGTTTAAAAAAATTGCTGGATTCCTGTACGCTTATCAACGATCAATTATAAAATATCTGCCAGGCCTCCCCGTTAAGCTGACAATTTACCCGATCCGGATATTTGGAAAATTTTTTGCTCTTATTCTGATGTTGTTTCCAAGTTAAATCGGAAGAGCAAAAATTTTCGTATGTACATTATTAAGTAAATTTGGGTAACATGAATACAGAGACCAAAAATGAAATTAATACTTTAGGATTTAATGAGTTATTGTTGGATAATGCGGATTTCCTGAAACCCTTTGCTGTGAATCTCACCAAGGATACCGAAGCTGCCAATGATCTCTACCAGGAAACGCTTTATAAAGCTTTAGTCAACAAAGAAAAATATAACTCAGGTACCAATATACGGGCATGGCTTTACACCATAATGCGTAATATTTTCATTAACAATTATCGCAGAAATGCCCGCCAAAAAACTATTTTCAATAATACTCCGGAAGATTTCCTGATCAATCTAAGGCAGGTATCAGTGCCCAACCAGGCAGAGGCCAATATACGAATCAAAGAGATCAGAGCTGCCATTGAACATCTTCCCGAAATATTCAGAAGTCCATTCCTATTGTATTTTGATGGATACAAATACCAGGAAATAGCCGAAATTTTGCACGAACCATTGGGTACCATCAAAAGCCGGATCCATTTTGCCCGTAAACTTCTCAAAGAACAAATAGCAAGAGGATAAAAAAAACTCTGTGGCCGGAAAATCTGTAATTATTATTGGCAGCGGTTTCGCAGGATTATCTGCCGCATCCTTCATGGCAAAAGCAGGTTGGAAGGTTTTGGTGATCGAAAAGAACGCTACTCCGGGGGGTCGTGCCAGTCAATTGAAAGAATCAGGATTTATTTTTGATAAAGGCCCCAGTTTTTACTGGATGCCTGATATTTTCGAAAAATATTTTGCTCATTTCGGTAAAAAAGTTTCCGATTATTATTCATTACAAAGACTGGATCCTTCATACCGGGTTTACTGGGAAGATGGATTTACTGATCTGCCGGCCGATTTTGAAAAATTAAAATCCACATTTGAATCAATTGAACCAGGCAGCGGCAAGCAATTGGAAAAATATCTTGCGGAGGCAGCTTACAAATACGACGCTGGCATTAACCGGTTTGTGTATAAGCCGGGGCATTCAATTATGGAGTTCATCGATCTGGAAACAATAAAAGGCTTTTTCCGCCTGGATATTTTTTCTTCAATAAAAAAGCATATTCAAAAAAAATTTAAGAATCCAAAGCTCCGGCAACTGTTGGAATTTCCAGTTTTATTTTTGGGAGCATTGCCGGAAGATACGCCGGCACTTTATAGCCTGATGAATTATGCGGATATTCAGGGAGGCACCTGGTATCCGAAAGGAGGAATGTATGCTGTTGTGGAAGGTATGTACCGGCTGGCGAAAGAATTAGGCGTTCAGTTTCATTTTTGCGAAAAAGCAGAACAGATTATTGTTGAAAATAAATTGGCTAGGAAATTAAAGACGGACAAAACCATTTACGAAGCGGATGTAATAATTAGCGGAGCAGATTATCAATTTACTGAAACCAATCTTTTATCCGGGGAATACAGAAGTTATTCAGATCGATATTGGGACAAACGGGTGATGGCGCCATCTTGTTTGATGTATTATATAGGATTAAACAAAAAAATAAAAGACATAGCTCATCATTCTCTTTTTTTTGATGTTCCATTTGAACCCCATGGCAGGGAAATTTATGCAAACCCTCAATGGCCGACAAATCCCTTGTTTTATGTCAGCGTTGCATCAGTGACGGATCAGGCTGTTGCACCGCCAGGATGTGAGAATCTTGTTTTCCTGATCCCGATTGCGGCTGGCCTTCAGGGTGATGCAGAGGAGCTAAGGGAAAGGTATTTTAAACTTATTATAAAAAGGATGGAGAAACATCTTGGTGAACCTGTGGAAAAATTTGTTATCTATAAGAAATCCTATTCGGTCAGTGATTTCGTATATGAGTACAATTCTTTTAAAGGGAATGCGTATGGTCTTGCCAATACGTTAAAGCAAACTGCTTTTTTACGACCGTCGTGCCGGAGTAAAAAAGTGAAAAATGTCTTTTATACAGGTCAATTAACCGTACCCGGGCCTGGAGTACCGCCCAGCCTTATCAGTGGAGAAGTGGTATCAAAAGAAGTGATCAAAGCATTCGGGTAAATTAATTAAATTACAATATATGATGCAGCTATTTCATACAGTAAGTGAGAATTGCAGTAAGCTGGTTACAAATAGCTACAGCAGTTCATTTTCTTCTGCTATACGGTTGTTGCATAAGGATCTTCGGACACCGATCTACAATATCTACGGATTTGTCCGATTTGCAGATGAGATCGTGGACACATTTCACGAACATGATAAGGCATTTTTGATGCAGGAATTTAAAAAAGAGACATTTGATGCCATTGAGAGAGGATTAAGCCTGAATCCTATTCTCAACAGCTTTCAAAAGACCGTGAATCAATATGACATTGACCATGAATTGATCCATGCTTTTTTTCATAGCATGGAACTTGATCTTTCTAAAACGGCCTATGATAAAAATGAATACCGGGAATATATCTATGGATCAGCTGAAGTTGTGGGATTGATGTGCCTCACAATTTTTTGTGAAGGAAATAAAGAATTATATGACAGGTTAAAAGAGCCTGCCAGGGCTTTGGGGGCAGCATTTCAAAAAGTAAATTTTCTCCGGGATATTAAATCTGATTACACCGGGCTATCACGAATGTATTTTCCCAATTGCGATTTCATGAATTTTTCCTGCAGGGATAAAAAAGAAATTGAAGCGGATATTGAAAATGATTTCCGGCAGGCATACCAGGGCATTCTCCAATTGCCGGTAAAAGCACGATTTGGTGTGTACGTGGCATACCGCTATTATTCAAGTTTGTTCAAAAAAATTAAACGCATGCACCCGGAGCGGATATTGAATGAACGGATCCGAATTCCTGATCTGTATAAAGCAATGATCGTTTTAAGAGCCGGCGTGAAAAATCAATTAAAGCTGATCTGAAATGGAAATGCAGCAAGTGATATTGGTAAATGAAAAAGATGAACCGGTCGGCATCGCCGATAAAATGCAGGCTCATCGTGATGGATTGCTGCATCGTGCCTTCAGCATTTTTATTTTTAACAGCAAAGGAGAAATACTTTTACAACAAAGAGCGTTGACAAAATATCATAGTGGCGGTTTGTGGACCAATGCATGTTGCAGTCATCCAAAACCAGGGGAAGAAACTTTGGCATCTGCAACTGCTCGTTTAAAAGAAGAGATGGGTTTTGAAACGAGCCTTGAAAAAATTTTTGATTTCACTTATAAAGCATCTTTTGATAACGGTTTAACCGAATATGAATTTGATCATGTGTTTGCCGGAGAGTATGATGGTACCATTCAATGTAACAGGGAAGAAGTAATGGATTACTGTTTTAAAGATATTCAGGAAATTCAGCAATCTTTGTCAACCCATCCGGGAAAATACACAACCTGGTTTCATCTTGCATTTCCTGAAGTAGAAAGCTGGTGGAGTGAACGATATAAAA
>DASZPW010000458.1:0-3372 GCA_035550155.1 Chitinophagaceae bacterium
TGTCAATTTTGGTCAATACATAATAGACCGAAAAGGAATTACAGATCGTGTTACTTTGAATGGAATGACGTTGATGGATTGGGAAACTTATTTATTGCCAATGGATGAAAAATTCATTCAACAAAATGTTACCGGCCCGCAGCGGAGCATGGTAGAAAGCAAACCTGGAATTTTCTTTGATGGATATTTTGATCTTGATAAAACCGGAGACACTTATTTTGATATGAGTCATTATTCAAAGGGAATTGTTTATGTAAACGGTCATAATCTTGGCAGGTATTGGAACATTGGCCCGCAACATCGTTTATATTGTCCTGCTGCCTGGTTGAAAAAAGGAACGAATCATATCATCGTTTTTGACCTGCACCAATTGCAGGCAGCAACAATTGATGGAAAGATTTCATTGGAATAAATTTCATTTTATGAAAAAGATATTTTGCATTGCCGTTCTTTTCATTACAGTTTCTTCTTTTGCTCAAACATATCAGCCTACCTGGGAGTCACTGGATTCACGACCGGTGCCGCAATGGTTCAAAGACGCCAAGTTTGGGATCTTCATTCACTGGGGAGTGTATTCCGTTCCGGCATATTGCACGGTGGGAAATTATGCGGAATGGTATCAAAATGGTTTGGAAAATGGGGACTCGGCAAGGATCAAATTTCACAAAGAAAAATTTGGTAACAGATCGTATTATGATCTTGCCAATGATTTCAAAGCGGAACTATTCAATCCTGACGAATGGGCAAAATTATTTGAAGCCTCGGGCGCAAAATATATTGTTCTTACTTCCAAACATCATGATGGTTTTTGTTTGTGGCCCAGCAAAGAAGCAAATCGTGACTGGGGTTTTCCATGGAATTCAAAGGATGTTGGTCCGAAAAGAGACCTGTTGGGGGATCTCTTCAAAGCGGTTCGAAAAACTTCTGTTCATGCAGGAATGTATTATTCATTATACGAATGGTATAACCCGATCTGGAAAGTTGATAAAAGTAAATATGCCATTGAACATGTCTGGCCGCAAATGAAAGACCTGATCAATACTTATAAACCCGATGTGTTTTGGACTGATGGTGATTGGGATGCCAGTGATTCTGTATGGAAGAGTAAAGAATTTTTAGCATGGATGTACAATGAAAGTCCTGTGAAAGATAAAGTAGTTACCTATGATCGTTGGGGCGGCGATGTTCGGTTTCATCATGGTGAGGTTTTTACTCCGGAATATCAACCCAATGTTGATTTCGAAGATCATTATTGGGAAGAAAGCCGGGGAATGGGATATAGTTATGGATACAATCGAGCAGAAGATGCCTGGGATTATAATTCTGCTCAATCATTGGTGTTGCATTTAATTGATAAAGTAAGCCGCGGCGGAAATTTTTTATTGGATATCGGACCTGATGCTCATGGAAAGATCCCACCGATCATGGAAGAGCGTTTATTGCAGATAGGTGAGTGGCTGAAAATAAATGGAGAAGCAATTTATAATACCGTACGATGGAAAGCTCCGGCTCAATGGAGTGAGGGCCGAAGAGATTATCATGCAAAGGGCGGCGATGTGATGCTGAAATTAACTGTTGATCCCGATCCCGGTTATGCCGTGAAAGAAATTTTTTATACATACAATGCCAATACGAATTCTCTCTATGCGATTTTTCCGAAATATCCTTCCGGCGGAAAACTGGTAATAAAAGATATGACGCTTCCTGCAAACACAACAATCAGTTTTTTATCTACCAAAGAAAATGTATCATGGAAACAGGAAGGAACAAATGTTGTTGTATCGTTACCGCAATACGATCCCAACAAAATAAAAGCCCCTTATGCTTATGTATTGAAGATCGGGAACTATGGCGCTTTTTCAAAAAAACCTCAAATTAAAGTGGAGTATCCCAACAATGGTTTACAACCAATGATCACATTGTCGGCGAATAATAATGAAACAATTCATTATACAATTGATGGTAGCGAACCAACTGAATCATCTCCTGCCTATGTTCAACCATTTACTGTTGAAAAAACAAGTCTTGTCAAAGCAAAATCTTTTACGGCAGGCAATTTACCCAGTGCAGTTGAGGAAGAAAACGTCACGAGGTATGAATGGATGAAAGGAGCAGCGGTAAAAGGGTTAAAGCCCGGAATTAATTATAAATATTTTGAGCCGGATGAAAATATCAGCCTGGAATCAGTAAATGGAATACCTAAAACTTCCGGAACAGCAAATTCGATCTCATTAGAAAAGAAAGAACGTAAAGATAAATTCGCTTTTCTATTTGATGGATATATCAAAATTGCGAAGGACGGTATCTACACTTTTTTCACTAGTTCAGATGATGGCAGTAAATTGTTTATAGATGATGTAGAAGTGGTGAATAACGATAAAGAACACGGAACTCAGGAGAAAAGCGGAAGAGCGGCTTTGAAAAAAGGATTTCATGCAATCAAAGTCGTTTACTTTGATAGCGGCGGAGGAAACAGCCTGAAAGCATTAGTACAGGCAGAAGGCGGGAAAAAGGTAGAAATTTCTCCGGTGGTTTTATTTCATTGATCCAACAACAGCCCGAGATTGACGGCTGATTAATTTACCATTGCCTTATTATTAATCTATTTAATAAGTCATAATATCATTTAATTTAATGAAACCGGTTTTCATTTCGTTTTTTCTTTTTGCCGCGGTGAATACGATCATTGCACAAAACAATATCCGGGTTTATAATGATGCATCAGAAATGCTGAATGATACCGATTGGCTAGTTACTTCACTGAGAGAGAAAGCTGAAATTTTCAAAAGCGCTGATGGGAAAAATATTATTCTTAGCAATGGATTAGTAAGAAGAACGATCCGCTTATTTCCCAATGCCACTTGCATTGATTATAAAAATATGATTACGGGCCAGCAATTATTACGATCTGTTTCAGCGGAAGCAAGATTGGTGATTGACGGAAAAGAATATAACGTTGGTGGATTGTATGGGCAAAAGGAAAAAGCCTACCTGCTCCCTGAATGGGTAGATGGATTTATGAAAAACGAAAACGATTTTCAGTTTGAAAAATATGAGATCGGCAATGCGGTTCCATTTCTCAAATGGAAGGCTGGTACTTGGTGGACGGCAAACAAAGAATTTTGCCGCGGTAAAAGAATAACTTTTTTCTACCACTGCTCACAGGTTGCAGTAAAGGATATTCAGGTAAAAGTGATCTATGAGGTTTATGATGGCATACCATTGATCTGCAAATGGGTTGAGTTGCAAAACAATGGCGCTATCTATATTAAACTTAACCGGGTTGTGAATGAGATCATCGCTACAGTGGAAGAAGAGAGTGCGGTGGTAGGTAAGCCTTCGCAAATGAAAACACAACAAGGCATTTATATA
>DASZPW010000459.1:0-2190 GCA_035550155.1 Chitinophagaceae bacterium
AAAGGCCGACGAAGGAGGCCGATGCCAGCTCCATAGGAGGCCGCCGGAGTATATTTCCCGTCAGGGTACGGAGGCGGCCGGACTGTGCAAGTGAGCTTAGTGCTGCATGGCGAAATGGAGGTACGACATGAGCCATGTGTGTAAGCATTGTGATCGGCGCAGCACATTAGCGAACGCAGCCGAAGTGGGGAATGCCGGCGAGCAAAAATTATGGGCAGCGGGTGGACTGAGCAGGACTGAAATGAAGAAGCGACGAACGAAGCGAAATGGAACCCAGTGAGTATTGTAGCGTTGGCTTTGCGAATAGGTATGTGGCTGCATGTGTTTGGGTTTTGTGTGTGAGCAATGCAGACCATGCCTTGAAGCAAAATGTTTAGCTGCGAACGAGGTGGAATGTAGCGAAGAGAGGAGCGGATGAATGAAGTGCTGCGAAGGACACAGGAGCTGCCGTGAGGAATGAGGAGGAGCTGCAAGGAGCATGACAGCCTGGTAACCCATTGGCTGCCGGAGCTTGCGAAGACCTGACAATGGGCGGTGCAGTGACCACGAAGCCTTAAAGAGAAATAAAAAACATTGAGTGGTGACTGCACCGGGCTGGCGGGCTACTTCAGACGACGAATGACGAACACCTATTTACCGGTTTTCGGAGAGTGATGTTTCCGGTGGTGATGGAATTTGCTATTGTGTCAAAAGCTGTTTTTCTGCATATGTGAATACAAAGCTCAAAATATTGGGTTTGGAAATACTCATAATGTTGAGTAATTTTACTCAGAATATTGAGTAAATTGTAAACCATGTTTGAAAGACATCATTTACAGCAACTTATCAAAAGGGTTAAAGAGCCGAGAAGGTTCATCCAGGTAATCATGGGACCCCGGCAGGTTGGCAAAACTACCCTGGTAACTCAGTTGGTTGAAAAATTAAAAATGGGTTCTCTATTTATTTCTGCCGATTCTGTTGCTGCATCCAATACTGTTTGGCTGGAACAACAATGGGAAGCTGCCCGTATTAAAATGGATCAAGAAGAAGCTAACGAATTTTTATTAGTTATAGATGAAATTCAGAAAATAGATAACTGGAGCGAAACAGTAAAGCTCCTTTGGGATGCTGATACAAGAAAGAAAAGAAAATTGAAAGTGATTTTACTGGGTTCTTCCAGGTTATTGCTGCAACAAGGGCTTACCGAATCGCTTTCAGGGAGATTTGAAACAACATACATGGGTCATTGGTCATTTGAAGAAATGAATAAAGCGTTTGGGTGGAATGCAAATCAGTATGCATGGTTTGGTGGCTATCCCGGAAGCGCTGATTTGATAGAAGATGAAGAAAGATGGAAAGAATATGTGAAAGGATCTTTGATCGAGACCAGTATTTCAAAAGATATTCTGATGTTGACCCGTGTAGATAAACCAGCATTAATGAAAAGGCTTTTTGAATTAGGCTGTTCTTATTCCGGTCAAATTCTTTCTTTCAATAAAATGTTAGGACAATTACAGGATGCAGGAAATACCACTACCCTTTCTCATTATTTAGATTTATTAGATACAGCAGGATTATTGGCCGGAGTAGAAAAATATGCGGGGAGCATTATTCCACAAAGATCTTCAAGCCCAAAATTCCAGGTTCATAATACAGCATTAATAAGCTCTCAGAGTGGCAAAACATTCAATGATATATTGGCAAAACCTGATGAATGGGGACGAATAGTTGAATCTGCCATTGGAGCCCATTTGATCAATTATTCACTGGCTGAAAAATTCAAAGTGTTTTATTGGAGGGAAAGAAATGATGAGATAGATTTTGTTATTGAGAAAAACAAGAAAGTAATTGGCATGGAAATTAAAAGCGGAACAACAAAATCATCATCTGGTATGGCAGCTTTTCAAAAGCAATTTAAACCAGCAAAAGTCTTATTAGTTGGAAACACGGGATTGACGTGGCAGGACTTTTTAAAAATGAATCCGATAGAACTATTCAATAGATAAAATAAAACACTTTTTCCCATTAACTTGTAACAAAAACTGTAATACGGATTTGTATTGACGATCTATTTGAATCCATATTTTTTCAATGAAGCTAAGTTCATTTTGACATACCGTTTTGCCTTGTCAGTTAATGGCGACCTTCCTTCCAAAATATCCAACATGTATTTAAAATGATGGTCTTTGAGTCGCTTATTTTTTATGTCCC
>DASZPW010000460.1:0-3448 GCA_035550155.1 Chitinophagaceae bacterium
CCGCAAATACCACAATGCCCCAGGTATAATTCAGTAATAAAAAAAGAAACCAGCCAATGCCATACTGCTTTCGGACACGAACGTGATTGGACAACATAACCTGCAGATCTTTTTTTGTAAAAAGTCCAGCATACCCCTTCCCGTTAGCCTGCTGGTCCCTGTTAACCGTTTCGCCTTGCAGATGAATAAAATGGAGATCCCCGAAAATACACAGCTTTCCTGTTTTATGAATCCGGCTGCACCACTCTATTTCTTCGGCATACAGGAAAAAATCTTCATCCAGCAAACCGGCTATTTCCAGCGTATCACGCTTGACCATTAAAAATGCCCCGTTTATCCAATCCACTTCCTCCTCGGATTTTGCCACTGGAACATTGGTTCTTTTAGCTTTAACGCCAAAAGCAATCCAGCGTAAAAAACGCCCCCAGTAGGGTAACGGTAATAGATGATTTAATCCTCCTTTCATGAAAAAATTACCGGATATCTGCGGCGACCTGTCTTCATTCAGCAACTGCACACCACATGCTGCATACCCGGACTGACTGAAAAGTTGTACACAGCGAGTGAGAGAATCGTCAATGGCAATTGTATCCGGGTTTAATAAAAGGATCAATGGTGCTGTAGCCAGCCGGATACCGGCATTGTTCGCCCTGGCAAAACCTGCATTATAGCCCATATCAATCCACGAAATGCCAGGGAATCTTTTTTGTAAGGAAATGCCAGCTTCCGTTTCAGCCGAATTGTCCACCACAATGACTTCAAAAGAAAGTTCCTTGTTAAAATCATACACTGATTGCAGGCAGGCTGCAATCAGGTCTGTGGAATGATAATTAATAATAATAATTGAGAGTTCTCTGGTTGGCATATACCACATTATCCCTGCAACGGGATTTCTGCAAAATAGGTATTATTTGCTGATTGTGTTTAGCAGAGAATTAATACCTTGCGAATAGATAAAAAAGTATGAAAAATATTATCCGAAAAGTTTTGAGAGCTTTTAATTATGACATTGTAAAGTTCAAAACCAATTTAAATACTGAATTTCCCAGCGATTTCAGTGACCATCATATCAAGATCATAAAAAAGGCGAAGCCTTTTACAATGACAAGTAATGAAAGACTATTTGCACTTATAGAGGCTACAAAATGCATAACTAAAAACAAAATTCAAGGGGATATTGTAGAGTGTGGTGTTTGGAAAGGAGGAAGTATGCTGGCAGCAGCAGAATGTCTTATACAACAAAATGATGCATCCCGAAATTTATATCTTTACGACACTTATGAAGGCATGTCGGAGCCTACAGAACTTGATGAAACCTATTATAATGAAAAAGCAGAAACGTTACTTTCATCTAACGCTGACCGGTCAAAAAATTTAGTATGGACATACTCGACTCTGGATGAGGTAAAGAATACAATGTCATTATCCTCCTATAACCCTGATCTGATTCATTACATAAAAGGTAAAGTTGAGGATACAATCCCCAAAACAATACCCCAAAAAATTGCTTTACTCAGGTTAGATACAGATTGGTATGAATCGACTAAGCATGAAATGGAACATCTATTTCCCTTACTTCAGAATGGAGGTGTGTTGATAATTGATGATTACGGATATTGGAAGGGCGCAAGAAAAGCTATTGATGAGTATTTCAACAAATATCCAAGTCCATTTCTTTTGAACAGGATTGATGAAACAGGCAGGATGGGAATTAAATACCTCTGACAAATGTACGTTTCAAAGGATTTTAACCCAGGCATTACCTATCCGAATTATTTGATTCGTCATCGTTTGCTGGCGGGGATAAAAAAATTAGCTCCTTCCTTGCAAGGCAGGTTGCTGGATCTTGGATGCGGCGCAAAGCCCTACAAATCTTTATTTCAAGTAACTGAATACATCGGGATGGACTATGAAAGCCCGGGTCATTCTCACGAAAACGAAGACATTGATGTATTTTATGACGGCAAAACGATCCCTTTCGGGAACAATTATTTTGATGCCGTTTTTAGCAGTGAAGTTTTTGAACATATCTTTAACCTGGAGCAGTTGCTGCCGGAAATCTTTCGGGTGCTAAAACCGGGTGGGTTGATTCTTGTCACCTGCCCCTTTGCTATCTGTGAACACGAAGTCCCCAACGACTTTGCCCGTTATACCTCCTTTGCACTTAGGCATCTATTCGAAAAAAACGGGTTTGAAGTAATGACCCAGCTTAAAACAGGAAATAGCGTTGAAACAGTTTTTCAACTCTGGATCATGTATATTCACCAGCATATCACCCCGGTTATCAGAAAGATACCCATTTTGCGTTCTGCCTTCAGGGTGATCACCTATGCAGGCAATAACCTGCTGGCCCTGTTTCTCAGCAAAATTTTGCCAGACAGGAACGATCTCTATCTGAATAACATTATTTTGTGCAGGAAAAAGCGTTCATCAGATCAATGACAATCGCCGTTATTTCCATGATCAGGGATCCCTGGGGAGGCAGTGAAGAACTCTGGTACCAGATGGCACAAAAAGCCCTCGCGGAAAAACACAGCGTAATACACCTTTCGTATGAGCATCCGGTCAGGCACAAAAAAATCACGGCATTAATCGAAAAAGGACTATTTGAATACACGAGGCCCGGCTGGATCCCCCCCACGGCCGGATCCTTCAAACGCTTGCTGTACCTGGGCTTGAATTTTCTGCGCAAGAAAATTAAAAATCCCCTCCATAGCATCTCAAAACACAAACCCGAAGTAATTATTTATAACGGAACCGCCTACTCGATTTGTTACGAGAAGGCCTTACTGGCTTACCTGAACCAAAGGAAAGAAGTCCGCCTTTTCATTATTGCGCATTATAATAACGATTCAGTACGCGACATCAGTGATGGGCAGGCATCGCTGGTAAAAACAGCTTATGCAAGGGCAGAAAAAGTATTGTTTGTTTCAGCAAGAAACCGTTTAACTGCTGAAAGGCATCTTACCAGCAAAATCCCAAATGCCAGCGTTATCCGTAATCCGGTAAATCTTCCCGAAACGGGGATAATAGCCTACCCGGCTACGGAGGGAACGATTCAAATGGCAATGATTGGAAACCTGGTAACCATTCATAAAGGACAGGATATACTTTTTGAAGTACTGGGCAGTGAGGAATGGTTACAGCGAAAATGGCAACTGAATATTTATGGAGTAGGAAAAGACAAAGACTACCTTACAGCATTAGCCAGGATGCTGAACATACAAGACAGGATTTTCTTTCATGGCAAAACGGATAATATTCGGGAAGTATGGCAAAAAAATGAAATCCTGGTTATGCCTTCTTTGATGGAAGGGATGCCACTGGTGGTAGTGGAAGCTATGCTTTGCGGACGAACCTGTGTTGCCACAGACGTTGGCGGCATATCTGAATGGATAGAAGATAACAGATCCGGCTTTATTGCTGCTGCGCCTTCGGTCAATTGCAT
>DASZPW010000461.1:0-5097 GCA_035550155.1 Chitinophagaceae bacterium
ACAACGAAGAAGCGGCGCTAATTATATTGCCGCTGCAAAATTTATTCAATCCGGGAAATTCGGTGATATTAAAATGGTAGAGCTGACCTGGAATGTAAATCAACCGGGACGCTGGCGTCGTCCTGACCTCGTTGCTCAATGTAAAGAAGAGGATGTTGATTGGAAACGTTTTTTATTGAATCGTCCGTATGAACCATTTGATCCGAGAAAATATCTGGAGTATCGTTTGTTCTGGCCCTATTCCTCCGGAATGCCGGGACAATGGATGAGTCACCAGATCGATACTGTTCATTGGTTCAGTAAATTAAACCATCCACGGAGCGTAGTTGCCAATGGCGGAATCTATATGTGGAAAGACGGAAGAAAAAATTGGGATACTACTACGGCTGTTTTTGATTATGGCCCTGACGATGATCCTTCAACAGGATTCCAGGTTGTGTTTACCTCAAGAATGGATAATGGAGAAGAAAAGCCTGCAGAAATTTATTATTCGAATGGTGGCGAATTAAATCTTATTACCAATAAAGTAACGCCGACAGGTGGATTGACTAAAAAAGCTGCGGATGAAATGCAAATGCAGCCGAATCTTTTACCGGAATTAAATCTTACAGATATTGCAGAAAAAGTAGTGGCATCTGCAAACACCGGAGGTGATGTACTTACTACCAATCATATTCAAAACTGGATGGAATGTGTCCGAAGCAGAAAACAACCGAATGCTCCGGTAGAGGCAGGTTATTCTCATTCTATAGCAAACATTATGACCAATGCTGCTGTCAGAACCGGATATAAAGCCACATTTGATGAGGCTACACAGGAAGTGATGGTGAATGGAAAAGTCTTTCAGTATTGATCAACCGTTTTGCGATAAGGATCTTATAATCCCTAACTCCAGGCCTCTGATCTCCGCCAATCCTCTCAATCGGCCAATAGCCGAATAACCCGGATTGGTTTTCTTTTTCAGGTCGTCCAGCATTTGATGCCCATGATCGGGGCGTACAGGAATGGAAATGTTCCTTTGCTTCATTACCTCAACTATTTCTTTGACCACAGCATAGATATCCGTATCACCTTCCAAATGATTGGCTTCATAGAAATCACCATTTGCATTTTTTGTGGTATTTCTTAAATGAATGAAGTTAATGCGGTCAGCGAATTGCTTTACCATTGCAGGCAGATCATTATCTGCTCTTACTCCAAAGGATCCTGTGCAAAAACATAAGCCATTGTTTGCGGAAGGCACTGCATCAAATAATGCTTCGATATCTGCCGCAGTGCTTACAATTCTTGGCAATCCCAAGATCGAATAAGGAGGATCATCCGGATGAATAACCATTTTAATACCACATTCGTCTGCAACTGGAATTATTTCTTCTAAAAAATAGATAAGATGCTGTCTCAATGTATCTGCATCTATATTTTTATACGCATCCAATGCCTGTTGAAATTGCTCCAACGTAAAACTCTCCTCGCTTCCCGGAAGGCCGGCAATAATATTTCTTTGCAACAATTGCTTTTCATCATCGCTCATTGACGAAAATTTTTTTATCGCATTCTCCAATTCAGTGTCTTGATAATCCTTTTCAGCATTTTTTCTTTTTAGCATATAAACATCAAAAGCTACAAATGCTGCTTTTTCAAAACGCAAAGCTCTTGATCCGTCTGCTGTTTCATAAGCCAGGTCGGTTCTGGTCCAGTCCAGGACCGGCATGAAATTATACGTAACAATATTGATCCCGCACCTACCCAGGTTTCTTATTGTTTCTTTATAATTATTTATGTACTCCTGAAAATTTTCAGCCTGTGTTTTTATTGCTTCATGTACCGGCACGCTTTCAACGACTGACCACACCAACCCTGCTTCCTCTATTACTTTTTTTCTCTTTTCAATTTCAGCAATACTCCATACTTCACCATTGGGAAGGTTATGAAGCGCCGTGACTACTCCCGAACATCCGGCTTGTTTAATATCGGATAAACTTACCGGGTCATTTGGTCCGAACCACCGCATGGTCTGTTGCATGTTGTACATAGAGCTTTTTATTGCATGAAATGCAGGGAAATTATTTTTCATATTACTGATGACCGGACAATCCCTTTGGCTGATCATTTACCTCCGTCCCCCATGAAGAAGGAGTTGATTGCAACCAGATATCAAACCGCCCCCCTTTTACAAGATCTGCATGATCAATATAATTTTTTGAATATTCCTTCCCATTCAATTTTACGCTGCTGATATACTGATCGTTTTCATTTTTTTTATGACAAACAATCTTAAATAGATTATTACCCGGTAATTTGATCTGAATGCTGTCAAACAACGGAGAGCACATGATATAATTTCCGGAAACAGGATCTAAAGGATAAAAACCTATTGCTCCAAAAACATACCAGGCGCTGATCTGTCCTGCATCATCATTACCACTTAAACCTCCGGGGCCATCATTATATTCACCATTCAGAATTTCTCTTACTACTTTCTGTGTCTTCCATGGCGCTGCAGTGTAATTATACATGAATGGAACCTGGTGATCAGGTTCGTTCCCATGCCAGTAATGATCGTTTAAAAACAAACTGTCCAATTCATTTTCCAGAAATTTGCGTCCGCCCATCAATTCTGCCAAACCGGGAACATCCTGCGGAGCAAAAAAAGTATATTGACGTGGCGTACTTTCAGTAACATATTTTTCTCTTCTGTCAGCATTGAAACTTTCAGCCCAGCTTCCATCTTCATGCCGGCCACGAACCATTCCTACACTTTTGTCAAAAACATTTTTATAATTAAATGATCGTTCATTTAAACTTTTATAGTCATCCGTTTTATTCAAACTCTTTGCGATCACTGACAGCGCATAATCATCATATGCATATTCCAAAGTGCGGCTCACCTGTTCTTTTTTATGAAATGCAATGGGAACGCTGTCCTCCATCGGGATGTAACCATATTTCAAATAAGAAGGTAATGCTCTTCTACCTTTTCCATCTACATAACTTTCCTGGTCCGGAACTGTAAAAGCATTTTTCCTCATTAGTCCATAGGCTTCATTTATATCGTAATTACGGATTCCTTTTGCATAAGCGGATGCAATGAAGGCAGTGACATGATCGCCGACCATCTCGGAAGTATAATTATTCCAACAAGGAAAGATCGGTAACCAAGTTCCCTGTTGTCCTTTGATCATCATACTTTGTACAAAGTCGTTGATCCTTTTTGGATCCAGTATTTCAAACAATGGCAACTGTGCTCTGAAAATATCCCACATCGAAAAATCATCATAATAATTTCCCGTCTTTAATTTTTCCAGTTGATAACTTTTGGTAAATGCCGGGTAAGTGCCGTCTACATCATTATACAATCTTGGAAGTTGCATAGCATGATACATCGCAGTGTAAAATATCCGTTTGGCTCTTTCATCACCTCCTGCTACTTTAATTTTTGCCAGATCATTTTCCCAGGCTGCTCTTGCTTTTGCTTTTATATCATTAAAATTTTTCTGACCGATTTCTGAAGCTAGATTTTTCTTGGCTCCTTCCAGGCTGCTGAATGAAGTTCCGATGGTGATTTGTATTTGTTCTCCCTTTTTTAAAAAAAATCCAAGATAAGCCCCGATATCTTTTCTATTGCTGATCGTATCCGCAGTAAAAGTTTCATCCCCGCTAAAGGTTCCCTTTTTCCCAATCTTTTTTTGAATTTTTATATAAAACCATCCGTTGAATCCTGCCGGTTGGCCCCAGCCCTGGTAAATACGATGTGCCGGATTAGTTCCCGATACTTCGCCTTTTGCTGCATTGATGGTAACCGATCCCTGGTTATAATCGCTGTTCGGTGTGATGAGTAAATACAAACTATCATTATCCAACATGGTAAACCTCATTACAGCACATCGCAATGTGGAAGTAATTTCTGTTGAAATGTTTTTTGTATTGAGTTTATAATAATAAGGTGTCGCCGTTTCATCACTGTGAGAAAAAGGAACTGAATATTCACTTACTGTTGTTTTTAATTTGCCCACAACCGGCATAATAGTAAAGCTTCCATAATCCTGTGTGCAGGAACCGCTGATCCAATGTGTTCCCCGAAAACCACTCAGCGAATTGTCTTTATAATAATACGGAGGAATGCATTTTGTTTCTTTATCTCTTGTCTGCGCCACCCACTGAGTCATTCCGAACGGCAGGCCAACAGCAGGAATGGTATTAGCATTTTGTTCTGTGCCGGCTTCATTATGTTTTAAAGCGCTGATCGTTGTTGACGATGCCGTCCCTGAAAGTGGCTGTACGTATTGGACTAAGCTCTGTGATCGTACTCCAATGTAAAAAAAAGAAGAGACTATAAAAATGAAAACCGGTTTCTTACAATTTTTCTGTAAAAACAAATTACCTGAATTTAGTTTCTTCACTCTTTTAATAAAAATCATAAAAATATTTTATTGTATCCTGACCTAATTTCTCTTTTTTCAGGAAACTGGCAATACAAATAAATACTTTTATTTACGAAACCGTTTTCGTGAAATTAATGTGGCAGATACTATTCAGAAATAAAACTCAATCCTTAAAAATATCATAGAGACTTTTGTTCACTGCTCTTAATTTTTCCAAAGGCATTTTCAAAACTTTCCGGTCGTAGGTCATGAATCCATTCACCTCCCCTTCCACATCGGTGGTTTGAGTATAGACAGCTGCAGACAATCCTATCGGGATAAATTCTTTCAAACGATCGATCATGGAACTGTAACGACGGAACAAACTATCATTGGTGCTGAAACTCTGATAGCCCCAGCTTTTTTGTTGCCAGGTGTGTCCATCCAGTGGCAAACCAAGTCCACCAAATTCTCCCAAAACTATTGCTCTTGTTTTTCCAAAAAGTTCCGGCTTCGGCATTGCCGGATCAGGATAATTATGCAGATCGATAATTTGTCCCACATCATAATAATTACCACCACTGGCACTGTTTACCAATCGTGTCGGATCGTTTTGTATGGTTTGTTGTACGATCTCCGTAGTTTTAAATTGTCCCCATGCCTCATTAAATGGAATCCACACTACAATACAGGAAAAATTGTACAACGAATTCATGATCGCATTCCACTCCTTCTT